>DATGZW010000083.1:0-3282 GCA_035297005.1 Patescibacteria group bacterium | reverse complement strand
GGACGCGGCGCGGTGTGCGCGCCAGCCGCCGCCATCCAGTCCGCGACATCGGCTCGGCCCTCTCGCCGCAACGCGGCCATGACCGCCCGGTTATGTTTGCCGATGGTCAACGGGTGGCCAAGGGTGTGCTCCAGGCACCTGGCGACTTTCTCATGTCTGACGCGGGTGAAGGCGTCGGAAATGACCCGGCCGCGCTCGTCGATGCGACTGGCGACCACATGCAAATGGTCGTCGCGGCCGACGCCCTGGGCGTCTTTCTGGTGGCGCACCACCAGCAGCGGGACGCCCTCAAGGCCGAACTCTTTGACGAATGCGGCGACGGCCTGTCGCTGTTCGGCCTCACCCCACTTTTGCCCCGGCGCCGCAGAGATGGCGGTGTGAAACACCGGCTTGGCCGTGATGCCGACACCGCGCGCCCGCAGTTCGGCGACGGCACCCGCGATGTCGCGTGACAGCAGGCCCTCGGCCTGCACGATCTCGACCGAGTCATTCTCTTCGCTACGCAGGTGAGCGGCCAAGCCGCCGCCACCGACTGCCCCGCCCTTGAGGATCATGCGTCGAGCACCCCCAGGGCGACCAACAGGCGGCGCTTGATCGGCTCAAGGTCGTGGCGCAGCACCTCGACCGGGCCGTCGCCCAAGGGCAAGCCCATGTTAAGGTTATGGGCCAGCTGATTGAGGTTGCCGCCCCAATGGCCCATTTCGGCCAGCACGTCACGCAGGAGGTCGGCGTCCGCCACTTTCGGCGGTGGACGGCGCCCCGGCTTCGGCCCCTCGGCGCCGGCATAGGCTAGCGCCAAGCGGCGAGCAAATTGCCCTGGCGACAGCGGGCGCGCGACTTCCTCCAGGATGTCGGCCTGCTCCGGCGTGACCCGAAAAGTCACGGTTTGGGGCAGGGTGCGCTTGCTGCTGCCGGACATGCCAACTCCGTCCTTTTCCTTTGCGCGCCCGATGGGCGCGGGGGGTCAACGGGGGCGGAGCCCCCTTGCAAGCTGGCGGTGTAAACCGCCACGGCTTGCCCACTTCCTTTGCTGTATGCCAGTGATGATTGGTGATTTTTTCAGATTGCGCAATTTAAAAAACCGTGATTAAAAGAAAAAATCATAGTGAAGTTGCAGTTATACTGTGTGGCATAGCAGCATTTACTGTGATTAATAGTGCTGTGTCGTGATGAAGTGTGATGATGAATGAGCGATGTTGCTGACTCTGATCTGCGCGAGCGTGCAAAAGCACTTTTGATGGCCGCGCCACCACGGGACACTGCGGCGCGACGAGTTGCCGCAGTGCTGGACCTGGTGCTCGACGCTCGCAGTCGTGGCGTCGGCTGGACTGAAATTGGGCAGCGGCTCGCGGCGGTCGGCATTGCCCGCCCCGATGGCCAGCCGCTTCCCGCGTCGGCTCTGTCTCTGATTACGCGGCGGCTGACAGGGAAGGCCGTCGCCACCAAGCCACCTGTTCAACACCAAGCGGTACAGACGCCCGCCTCCAAGCCGTCCCCGCCGCGACAGTCCACCCCTCCGCTCGGTGAGGAGGGCGAGTTTTCCATCCCGGAGGTTGAGGCGCTTTTCAAGAAACCGCCGGAAGATCGGCCTCCGACTACAACCATTGACCAATTTCTGAAGGAGAAAAATCGATGAGTGACCAGCGGAAAATAATCATCGTCGGCCAGCAGGATGGCGACGTTGGCAAATCCACGACGGCCATCTACCTGGCTGAAATGCACCGGGCTGCTGGGCGCAATTTTGTTGTTCTGGATGCTGACGACAAGCACAAGAAGGCGTCCGGCGAATCATCGCTGGCGCATGCGTTACCCAACCACACCGTCATTTGGCTTGGGACCGGCCCGAGTCTCGCTGAAATGGAGGCGGACCCCGACAGCACTAACCTTCACTGGGACAAGGTGCGGACGGTCCTGGATGAGCATGATGTGATCCTCGATCTCGGCGCGAACACAGTGCAACGGCTGCTGGAATATGCGATGCGGATGCACGTGGCGGAGATATGGGCTCATGACGGCATCGAAGTCGAGTTCTGGGTACCTTTCCTTTCCGACCAGGGGAGCATTGAAACCGGCCTCGAAGCCCTCTCCATGGCCGGAAAAGCCTTTGGCAAGGCGGCCCTGCGCGCGGTCCGCAACCACCGAAAGGGCGGCGAGTTCCATTGGACTGGGACTCCGATCGGGAACGCGCTTGCCGCCATGGAAAAAGCGGGCGTCGTCTTTGTCGACTTGCCGAAGGCATCGATTCCGCAGGTCGGCCTTACGGCAATGGACAGTGGTCCCTGGAGTGCGTTCCAGGTGCGCGACATGGGGTTGGCGGGGGTGACCGCTGGCTTGGGCATTGATCCCAAACAACGGTCGGTGGCACAGCGGACTTTTTTCGCCTGCGAGGATTGGATCAAATCCGTAACCCTCGGCTGGGCGGGGCTGGTGCCGGGGGGAAACGGCTAAAGTCCGCCCCCGATGCCGAGGGGGCGGACAAGCGGAAAGCGGCACTGGCACAGTTACGGCGGGAGACCGTCGAGGGTCTGCTGCGGGCGGGACCAACTGCCACCCGCAAGGCGCTGCGCGAGGATTCGACCCTCGTCAGCTTTCTCGATTCGGCCGATTTCGCCCGACTGGCGGCATACGCCAAGTCGCATCCGCCCCCGGCGGCAAAGATCAAGCCGGGGGCGGATGTCTTCAAGGTCATGAATGCGGTGCCGTGGCGCCAACAGGCCGGACTGGCCGGACGGGCTGCTCTCCGGTTCCTCGTTTCAACGGCCGTGGCCACGGCAATCGTCTGGCTCACCTACAGGGGAGTATTGCGTCTTGGATTTCAATAAATCGCAGATTTCCGCCGCCGCCGCTTGGCTCGGCCTGCCGGCGGGATTGGCGCTGTCGTCGTCCCTCGGCGGCGCAGCGGGCCACTTCGCCGCCCCATCCCTGTGGTCCCTGGCGTCAAAGATTCCGTTTTTCCACCCCACCCCGGAGGCGGTGGCGGGCTTGGCCGTCGGTACCGCCTCGGTGGTGGCACCGCTGGCGCTGCTGCCGATGGTTCGGATGCTGCAAAAGGCGGAAAGCCTGCCCCGCTGGGCGTCGGCCCCGGTCGGGCTGTCGATGGCGCTGGCCGGCATTGGCCATTATGTCCTCTCGGTGCGGACGCTGCTCCTGAGCGGCGTCGCCCCGCTGCCGATGGCCATTAATCAGGCGGGATTCGCGGCGATCCTCGGCGCGATGGTGGCGATGATGGCGGGGGCCGTGGTGGCTTCCCCGCCTCGCGCCAAGCCGGGCAGCAAGAAAACC
>DATGZW010000082.1:0-6872 GCA_035297005.1 Patescibacteria group bacterium | reverse complement strand
TTAGTTACCCACTCTCCGCGTCGTGCCCGGCCTTGTGCCGGGCACGACGCCGCCGTGCATATCCGGCTTTTCCACTGAGCCGAAACGATGTATCCGCCCAACCGCGTGGATGACCGTGACAAGCACGGTCATGACGGTGAGGTTTTATTTCCGCCCTCCTAGACTCCCCGCCCCAATGCCTCTATATTAGACGGTCGGAGACGACCCGGAGGCCGCCGCCATGTTTGCAGACAGCACCCTTACGCCAAAAGAAGCCGTGCGCTTATGCGCATTGGGCACCATCGCCAGCGAGCCGATGCGCTACAGCGCCTTGGCCGGATCCGTGCGCCATTTTTGCGGGCGCGTCATGGGGCCATCACTGGATCTGATGGGGCTGTCGATCGAGCTGCTGCGCTATGAAGGCCTGGTCGAAGCCCGCGATGGCCTGGGCATGGAAGACGACGCGCTGCTCGACATCACCGATACCGGTCGGCGTGAGTTGAAGACCCTGCTGACCGCCAAGCTGCGCCCTTCCTCTGATCTGTCCAAGCTGTTGATCGCCTTGAAGTTCCGCTTCCTCGGCTTGCTCGACACGCATGAACAGGCGGGGCAGATCGACATGCTGCTCGACCTGTGCGATTCCGAATTGGCCCGCCTGGAAGACCTGCGCGACGCCAGCCTGAGCGAAGGCGCCGCCCTGCTGAGCTGGCTCGACCACGACATCACCCAGATCCGCGAGCGGCTGGCGTGGCTGGAAGAGTTCCGCCAGACCTTGTAATCCCGCCTCAGTGAGCGGGCGGCGGAGCCTGCGACAGGATCACCGCCATCAGGATGATGGCGCAGGCCAGCGCATATTCGCTTAAGGCCGCGCGCTTCAGCAAAGCCAGGATCCGCGCCGGATGGCCCAAGCCCAACAGCTTGCGGCCAAGGAACAGGCGGTTCCACCCAGCCACCGCCAACATGCTCGCCACCAGCACGGCCTTGACCGCCAGGGTATGGGCATAGTCCGAACTCAGGTCGGGCGACCGGCCACCCAGGAACGACCACGCCGCCGCCCCGCCGCTGACCAGCAACAGAGCCACCGCCGCGCCGCCATACCCGGCATAGCGCTGCACCACTTCGCGCGCTAACGACACTGCGGCGGCATTGCCGCTCAAAGCCCCGGCCTCCGCATCGGCCAACAAGCGGATCAACAGCGGCAGGCTGCCGACCCAAGCAGCGGTGGCGGCCAAATGCACCACCATCGCCGTCAGCAAAAAGCTGTGATGGCTGCCATCCTCGGCGGCGGCATGGCCGGTCATGGCAATGGTCAACAACAGCAATCCGGCCCACGGCAAGGCATCCTCAGCCAGCCCGCGCCCGCTCGGGCGCAGCCACAGAATCAACACCAGCACGACCTCGACACCCAGGCGTAGCACCCAAATCAAACCGAACTGCGTGTGCCGCAACAGGGTGGTCAACACCGCCGGATCGAACACCATGGCATGCCCGGAATCGCTGACCACGGCGGCTGTCCCGGCCAGCCAGCCGAGCATGGTCACCGCCATCACCGCCAAGCAGCCCCAGGCAACGCGGCGGCACCATGCCTCCGGCCCCGCTCCGGGATCCAGCGCGCCTTCAACCACGACAAGGCGCGCGGGGCCGACCACCACATGCAGAAACAGCAGCATGCCGGCCAAAGTCTCGACCGCCAGCAGGTGGAGGGCGATCATCACGGGCAGGAATTCCATCGGGCTATTTCACCTCGAAACCGAAGCGTCCCCGGGTCACATGGGTATCGACCGACACCGCCCGCCACACCACGACGTATTTGCCAGAAGCCCCGCCCGTCAGCGGCACATGCAGCACCGTCGGCCGCGCCGGGTCGAGCACCACCTTGCCGGCATCGATGCGCTTGCCGGCGGCATCGGTGACGGTGACGGTGGAAAAGCTCGGCTCGACCTTTTCGCCGAATTCCAACACCACCTCTCTGGGTGGCGTGGCCTGAACGCTGTTCTTGGCTGGCGTGCTGGCGGTCAGCTCGGCATGCGCCAGAGCGGTCCCTGCCCCCACCACCAGCGCCAGCAATCCAGCGCACAGAGGCGGCAGAAGACGAAAGAGCGGCATCGGTTTGGTCATGAGTTGGTCCACCACGCGAAAGAGAATGTCTTTTCCAATATGAGGACGGCGACGCCCTCTGGCTAGGAGCGTTCGCCCGCTGCGTCCAACACCGGGCGCAACGGCACATCGAGCGCCGCCGCCTCGGCGCGGGCGGCGTCGGCCAGACAGGTGGAAACGCGCGTCATCCACGGCGCGGCGCAAGCCTCGGCCTCGGAAGGGGCCAGCCCCAAATCCAGCCCATGCACCACATTGGCCAGAGTGACGCCCTCCAGGTCGCGGCCTAGCACCCAACGGCCATCGGCGGTCGGCACCACATAGCCCCGCGCCTGCAACCGGTCGAGCACCGCCAGGAACGCATGCTCGGCCTCGCCCACAGCATCGAGCAAATCCTGACGCCCGCGCCCGCGCCCGTCGCGCTGAGCGTCGTCGAGCAAGGCGGCCAGGATGGTCAGCGCCATCTCCAGCCGCCGCCGCGCCGGCAGCGGCCCGCCCGAATCCTGCCGCGCCAGCCGCCATTCGGGCAGCGCCGCCGTCAGTTCCGCGCCAAACAGCACCACCGTCCACGACAGGTACATCCAGAACAGGAAGATCGGCACCATCGCCACCGCGCCATAGATGCTCTCATAGGCGTGCGAATTGGCGACATAAAGGCCGAAACCCCAGCGCAATACCGTAAAGGTCACTCCCGCCGCCGCCGCTCCGATCATGGCGTCGCGGGTCTTCACCCGCCGATTGGGCACGGCGACGTACATCATGGCGAAGGCCAGCACCAGCAGCACCGTCGGCGACACTCCGGCCACCAGTTGCGTCACCACCGACAGCCCGGCCTTGTCGGCCAGATCGCTAGCCGCATAGACATGCGCCGACATCGAAAAACTGGCTCCCAACAGCAGCGGCCCCAGCGTCAGCGCGGTCCAATAGACCAGCAGCTTGGACAGCGGCGAGCGCGGCGTGGCGACGCGGAAGATGACGTTGAGCGAGCTTTCGATGGTCACCAGCACCATCACCGACGACACCGCCAGCCCGATCACGCCGGCTGCGGTCAGTTTGCCGGCATTGGCGACGAAGCCGCCGACATAGCCCTGCACCTGCTCGCCGACCTCGGGCACCAGATAATGGAACAGCGCCGCCTCCAGCCGTTCGCGGATGCCGTCGAACACCGGAAACGCCGCCAGCATGGCCAGGGCGATGGCCATCAACGGCACCAGCGACAGCAGCGAGGTATAAGAAAGAGACGACGCCATATTCAGCGCGCCATCGGCGCGAAAGCGCTTTTCGACATAGGCGCCAAGGCCATACAGACCCCGCGCCGCGACCTTCAGCTTTGCCGTCATGCCCGCCTCATATCAGGTGTCACCACACGCACTTTGACCATAACTGCCTTTCGTGTAGGATGCGCGCTCTTTGCCAAAGTCATGGCGACAGAATTTCTCGGAAGAGGGGACCGAATGACCATTTCCTCGGCTCTGATGGCCGGTAAGAAGGGCCTTATCATGGGCGTGGCCAACGATCGCTCCATCGCTTGGAGCATCGCCAAGGCCGCCCACGAGCAAGGCGCCGAACTCGCCTTCACCTTCCAGGGCGACGCCCTGGAGAAGCGCGTGCGCCCGCTGGCGGACAGCGTGGACAGCAGCATCGTGCTGCCCTGCGACGTGTCCGACGAATCCAGCATCGACGCGGTGTTCGACACCCTGCGCGAAAAATGGGGCAAGCTCGATTTCGTCGTGCATGCCATCGGTTTCTCCGACAAGGAAGAACTGAAGGGCCGCTATGTCGACGCCACCACGCTCGACAACTTCCTGCGCACTATGCACATCTCGGTGTACTCGTTCACCTCGATCGCGCGGCGGGCTCAGGCGATGATGCCCGATGGTGGCAGTCTGCTGACGCTCAGCTATTATGGCGCCGAGCGCGTCATGCCCCATTACAACGTGATGGGCATTGCTAAGGCCGCGCTGGAATCCAGCGTGCGTTATCTGGCGATGGATCTGGGCGGCCAGAACATCCGCGTCAACGCGCTGTCGGCTGGTCCGATCAAGACCCTGGCCGCTTCGGGCATCGGCGATTTCCGCTATATCCTGAAGTGGAACCAGTACAACTCGCCGCTGAAGCGCAATGTCACCCTGGAAGACATCGGCGGTTCGGGCCTGTACCTGCTGTCCGATCTGTCGTCCGGCGTCACCGGCGAGACCCATCATGTCGATTGCGGCTATCACGTCGTCGGCATGAAGGCCGTCGACGCGCCTGACATCACGGTGGCGTAAGGAACCGCAATCATGACCGGCAACGCTTTCGGGACTCTCTTCCGCTTCACCACCTTCGGCGAAAGTCATGGGCCGGCGATCGGATGTGTCATCGACGGCGTGCCGCCGCGCATTCCGCTGAGCGAAAGCGACATCCAGCCCTGGCTGGATCGCCGCAAGCCCGGCCAGTCGCGTTTTACCACCCAACGCCGCGAGGCGGACGAGGTGCGGATCCTGTCGGGCGTGTTCGAGGGCCAGACCACCGGCACGCCCATCGGATTGCTGATCGAGAATACCGACCAGCGCTCCAAGGATTACTCCGACATCGCCGAGCGCTTCCGCCCCGGCCATGCCGATTACGTCTATCAGGCCAAATACGGCATCCGCGACTATCGCGGCGGCGGGCGCTCCTCGGCGCGCGAAACCGCCATGCGCGTGGCCGCCGGAGCCGTCGCCCGCAAACTATTGAATACCCTGGTCCTGGGCGGCGTGGTCATCAAGGGCGCCATGGTGCAGATGGGGCCGCACGGCATCGACCGCGCCAATTGGCAGTGGTCCGAGGTCGAGAACAACCCGTTCTGGTGCCCCGACGCCATCGCCGCCACGCAGTGGGAAGGCTTCCTCGACGGCGTGCGCAAGTCGGGCTCTTCGACCGGCGGCGTGGTCGAGGTGATCGCCGAGAATGTCCCCGTCGGCCTGGGCGCGCCGGTCTATGACAAGCTGGACGCCGACATCGCCAAGGCTTTGATGAGCATCAACGCCGTCAAGGGCGTCGAGATCGGCGACGGGTTCGCCGCCGCCGCCCTCTGCGGCGAAGATAACGCCGACGAAATGCGCATGCGCAACGGGCAAATCGATTTTCTCTCCAACCATGCCGGCGGCATCTTGGGCGGCATCTCGACCGGCCAGGCCATCACCGCGCGCATGGCGGTCAAGCCGACCAGCTCGATCCTGACGCCCAAGCTGAGCGTCGACAGCCACGGCCACGAAGTCGAGGTTTCGACCAAGGGCCGCCACGACCCCTGCGTCGCCATTCGCGGCGTGCCGGTGGCCGAGGCCATGCTGGCAATCACCCTGGCCGATCACCTGCTGCGCCACCGCGCGCAATGCGGTCACTAACCTCTCCTCCATCGCGCTTTACATCGGCGGGGCGACGCGCTTAGGCTGTTTGGCGCCACACGGAGGACCGCATGGGCCACGTTCGACCAGCCGCCGTCGCCGGGATGTTCTATCCAGCCGATCCCCTCGCCCTGACCCGCGAGTTGGAAAGCTATTTCGCCAGCGTTCCGGTCTGGGCCGGGCCGGTGCCCAAGGCGATCATCGCCCCGCATGCCGGCACCGTCTATTCCGGCCCCATCGCCGCCCGCGCCTATGCCCGACTGACTCCGGCGCAGGCCAGTATTTCACGGGTGGTGTTGGTCGGCCCCAGCCACCGCGTCGCCTTTCACGGCATCGCCGCCAGTTCGGCGGCATTCTTCGACACTCCGCTGGGCCGCATCCCCATCGACCGCTCCGCCATCGACAGCCTGCTGGCCCATGTGCCCGGCACCGGTATCCTTGACGCCGCCCACGCTGCCGAACACAGCTTGGAAGTCCATCTGCCGTTCCTGCAAATGATGCTGGACCGCTTCGTCTTGGTGCCGCTGGTGGTCGGCGACGCCGATCCCGCTTTGGTCGCCCAAGCGCTGGACACTCTGTGGGGCGGGCCGGAGACCTTGATCGTCGTCAGTTCCGACCTCAGCCATTACTTGGACTACGCCGCCGCCCGCGCCGCCGACCAGCGCAGCTGCGCCGCCATCGAACAGCTTGACGCTGCCGCGCTGTTGCAAGACCAAGCCTGTGGCTGCATCCCCATCCGTGGCCTGCTGACCGTCGCCAAGCGGCGCGGCCTGTGCGTCGAGACCATCGATTTGCGCAATTCTGGCGACACCGCCGGCCCACGCGACCGGGTGGTCGGCTATGGCGCCTGGGCCTTCACGGCACCCGCCGCCGGCGCCGAGGACAGCCCCGAAGCCGCCCTGCACCGTCACGCCGCCACCCTGCTGGAGATCGCCCACGCCAACATCGAAAGCATGCTGACCAGCGGCCACCCCGCCCCGCCCGCGACCGATATCGCGCCGCTGCTGCGCGGCGATGGAGCCAGCTTCGTCACCCTGCGCCGCGACGGCGATTTGCGCGGCTGCATCGGCTCGGCGACGGCATGGCGGGCCTTGGCCGACGACGTTGCCGACAACGCCATCAAGGCCGCCTTCGCCGACCCCCGCTTCCCGCCGCTGACGCCCGCCGAGTTGGACGGACTGGACATCTCGGTGTCGGTGCTGACCCCGCCACAGCCAATGACCATCACCGGCGAGGCCGATTTGCTGGCCCAACTACGCCCCGGCCAGGACGGCTTGATCATCGCCGACGGCGAGCGGTCCGCGCTGTTCCTGCCCTCGGTGTGGGAGGTGTTGCCCGACCCCGCCGAGTTCCTGGCGCAGTTGAAGCGCAAGGCCGGAATGCGCCCCGATCACGGGTCGAGCCGCCTCACCGCCCAGCGTTTCTCTGCCG
>DATGZW010000081.1:0-3132 GCA_035297005.1 Patescibacteria group bacterium | reverse complement strand
AGCGGGCGGCCAGCAGCTTTTCGCGCTCGGGGGTGTCGATGCCGTAGAAGCAGGAGAAGGTGGTCGGCGGGCTGGAGATGCGCATATGCACTTCCGTCGCGCCGGCGGCACGGACCATTTCGACGATCTTGGTCGAGGTGGTGCCGCGCACGATCGAGTCATCGACCAAAATCACCCGCTTGCCGACGATATGCGGGCGGTTGGCGTTGTGCTTCAGCTTGACGCCCAGATGGCGGATGGTGTCGGTCGGCTCGATGAAGGTGCGGCCGACATAATGGTTGCGGATGATGCCCAGCTCGAAGGGAATGCCAGCCTCGGCGGCGTAACCCAGAGCCGCCGGCACGCCGGAATCCGGCACCGGAATGACCACATCGGCATCGACGGCGCTTTCGCGGGCCAGTTCCTGGCCGATGCGCTTGCGCACATCATAGACGCTGGTGCCCTCCATGACGCTGTCGGGGCGGGCGAAGTAAATATATTCGAAGATGCAGAAGCGCTTGGGCGTCTTGGCGAACGGCTTGATGCTGCGCAGGCCGTTGGCGTCGAGGATGACCAACTCGCCCGGCTCGATGTCGCGGACGAACTCGGCGCCGACGATGTCCAGCGCGCAGGTCTCCGACGTGATGATATAGGCGCCGTCCGGCACCCGGCCCAGCACCAGCGGGCGGATGCCCAGCGGGTCGCGCACGCCGATCACCGCATCCTGGGTCAGCGCCACCAGCGAATACGCGCCTTCGACCTGACGCAGCGCGTCGATCATGCGCTCCTCGACGGTCGAATACAGGCTGATGGCGATCAGGTGGACGATCACCTCGGTATCGGTGGTCGACTGGAACAGACAGCCGCGGCGGACCAGCTGCTTACGGATGGTCAAAGCGTTGGTCAGGTTGCCGTTATGGCCGATAGCCAAGCCGCCGAACTCGAAATCGGCGAACAGCGGCTGCACGTTGCGCAGCATGGTCTCGCCGGTGGTCGAATAGCGGACATGGCCGACGGCGCTTTTGCCGGGCAGCTTCTTGATCACCGCCTCGGTGCCGAAGTTGTCGGCAACATGGCCGGCGCCGCGATGGGTGTGGAAGTGCTGGCCGTCGAAGCTGACGATGCCCGCCGCCTCCTGGCCACGATGCTGCAAGGCATGCAGGCCAAGGGCCGTATGCGACGCGGCACCCGGATGGCCATAGATGCCGAAGACGCCGCATTCCTCGTGCAGTTTGTCGTCGTCGAAGGGGTTGGTGGTCAGCATCGCGGCAGAGGCTCCATAAAGGACTTATTTGGTGTTTTCGATCAGCCGCTCAAGACTCGAATTGTCATAAGCGGGAGAATGTTTTTCGTCTTTCGGCTGGTCGGGCGAGCGCGGCTTGGGCGCCAGCAACCCGCTATAGGCATCGCTGGCCTGCTTGGCCTCGGTGGCGATGCCGGCGGCCTTGTTCACCTTGCTCTGCGCCTCGGACACTTGCTCGGGCACCAGCGACTGAATCATGGTGGCGCCGATGACCATCAACGGGCGGGTCTTGGCGTTGGCCAGGATTTCCGGATCGTCGGGCATCAAGGTCTTGGCCACCATATAGGCTAGGCTGACCAGCACCAGACCACGCAGTAGGCCAAAGGCGAAGCCCAGCGAGCGATCGACCGAACTGACGGCGCTGCCCTGGACTTTCTTGCTGATGGCGTGGGTGACCAGCGACAGCAGCAACAACACGACTAGGAACACGGCGAAGCCGCCGGCTCCATCGGCGATGGTCGGGTTGGGCGAAATATATTGGTGGGCCAGCGGGCGCACATAGGGCAGCGCCTGCACGGCGGCCAGCGGCGCGATGATCCAACCGGCCATGGCCAGCACTTCATGGACGAAGCCCCGCATCAAGGCGAACACGCCCGAGGCGAGCAGCACCACGACGACGACGATGTCGACAGCGTTCACGGATACCCTACCCCGTCATGAAGGGCTCTTGCCGCGCGGGCGGAACAAGGCCACCAAATCTTGCACATGACCGATACGGCGCACGCCGATCGGCCCCTCTGGCGCCGCCTTGCCGTGGCGGCGAACCGCCGGCACCAGCGCCTGGGCGAAGCCAAGCTTCGCCGCTTCTTTCAGTCGTCCGTCCGTCTGGCTGACGGCGCGGACCTCGCCCGATAAACCGATCTCGCCAAATACCACAAGATCGGCATCAACGGGAATGTCGGTTGACGATGACAGCAATGCGGCGGCTACCGCAAGGTCTGCGGCCGGCTCGCCGATGCGCAGTCCACCAGCGACGTTCAAATAAACGTCATTCCCCGCCAAAGCAAGGCCGCAACGCGCATCGAGCACCGCCAATATCATGGCGAGCCGTCCCGAGTCCCAGCCGACCACGGCGCGGCGCGGCGTTCCCATGGCTGCGGGGGCCAGCAAGGCCTGGATTTCGACCAACATCGGCCGTGTTCCCTCGACCCCAGCAAAAACGCAGGAGCCGCTGACATTTCCGCGCCGCTCGGCCAGAAACAGCGCCGACGGATTGGCGACGCCGGTCAGCCCGGCATCGCTCATCTCGAACACGCCGATTTCGTCGGTGGCGCCGAAGCGGTTTTTGACCGCGCGCAGGATGCGGAACTGGTGGCCGCGCTCGCCTTCGAAATACAGCACGGTGTCGACCATGTGTTCCAGCACGCGGGGGCCGGCGATCTGGCCGTCCTTGGTGACGTGGCCGACCAGGAACAGGGTGAAGCCGCGCCGCTTGGCCATGCGGATCAGTTCCGAGGCGCAGGCCTTGACTTGGGCCACCGAGCCGGGCGCGGAATCCAGGGTGTCCAAATACATGGTCTGGATCGAGTCGATGACCACAACCGCAGGCGGTTCGCCGACATCCAGGCTGGCGGCGATATCGCGCAACGAGGTGGCCGAGGCCAGCAGCACCGGGGCTTTACTCAGGTTGAGCCGTAGCGCGCGCAGGCGCACCTGTTCGATGGCCTCTTCGCCCGAGATGTAGATGCAAGACGCCTGCGCCGCCAAGGCTGAGACGGCCTGTAGCAGCAGTGTCGATTTGCCGATGCCGGGGTCGCCGCCGACCAGCAGCACCGAGCCGGGCACCAATCCGCCACCGCACACCCGATCCAACTCGCCGATGCCGGTGACGCGGCGCGGCGGCGGGGCCG
>DATGZW010000080.1:0-7880 GCA_035297005.1 Patescibacteria group bacterium | reverse complement strand
CATCACCACGACCTTGATGGGGCGCGTCCATTGCGATGCCGGGGCGGGCCATGGCGCCCGCTTCATCGTCACCCTGCCGCAGACGGTCGAGCTAAGGTGAGTTGCCCGTTACTGCCTGTCCCCTAACCGCACTCGTTTGATTTGAGCGCTTGTATCCATTGCCTCCTCCCGTAATCGGGTGAGGAGGACTTCGCCGCAGCCTGCCAACAGACGACACGCGCTAGCTCAACTGCTGCAAATACGCCAGAATTTTTCCCGCTTTGATCACCGCCTGTGTCCGCGAGTGCACGCGCAGTTTGCGCAAGATCGCCGACACATGCGCCTTGACGGTGCTTTCAACGATGCTGAGTTCATAGGCGATTTGCTTGTTCGACTGGCCGCTGACCAGACGCTGCAAGACGATGCGCTGCTGGTGCGTCAGTTGCGAGATGCTTTCGGCCAGACTGGCGTCGGCGGGGCTGGTTTGGCGTTCGGTTTGGCTGCCGGTCAGGTTGGGGGTGAACACGCCGCCTTCCAGCACATAGCGCACCGCCGAGACCATGCCGTCCTTGGACAACGATTTCGGCATGAAGCCCGACGCGCCGCAGGTGATCGCCTCGCGGATGGTGCCGACATCCTCGCTGGCCGAGACCATGATGATCGGCACCGAGGGCACCGCGTTGCGCAAGGCCACCAGCCCGCTGAAGCCATCCATGCCCGGCATATTGAGGTCGAGGAAGATCAACTCGACGCTGTCGTCGGCCTTGGCGACGTCCAGCGCTTCTTCGCAACAGGCGACTTCGCGGAAGACATGGTCAGAAAAAACCTCAGCCCCGACCCTCTGCAATGCCTCGCGAAAGAGTGGGTGATCGTCGGCGATCAATATTGTCGGGCATTCACCCTCAGACATAACCCTACCCCGTACATTAGTATTCATTTTTAGGTGGGGTATTTTACGATTTCAGGACGGCAGCACAATTAAAAACGACAAAGGAGGGCGACCGGAATCACCCTCCTTTGCTTAGGTATGAACGAACCCTATCCTTTAGGTAGAGACCGTTAGGTGCGCTTGGGCAACTTAAACACCCACAGGCTTCCGCCCTGGGTCAGCTGCTTGATGGTTTTGGCCACTTCGCCGCCCCACAGCGGCACGGCGCCACCCCAACCGGAGGTCACGGCAACATACTGCTGGCCGTCTTCTTCCCAAGTGATCGGGCAACCGACCACGCCCGAACCCGTCTGGAACTTCCACAGTTCCTCGCCGGTCTTGGCGTCGAAGGCCTTCAGGAAGCCCTCGGGGGTGCCGGTGAACACCAGATTGCCGGCCGTGGCCAGAACGCCGCCCCACAACGGAGCCTTGTTCTTGTATTCCCACACGATCTTGCCGGTGGCCGGATCCATGGCGCGCAAGACGCCGATGTGATCGTCATACAGCGGCTTGATGGTGAAGCCAGCGCCCAGATAAGCAGCCCCCTTCTTGTAGGTGACCGGTTCGTTCCAGATTTCCATGCCCCATTCGTTCGAGGGCACGTAGAACAGGCCGGTGTCCTTGCTATAGGCCATCGGCATCCAGTTCTTGCCGCCGAGGAAGGACGGAGCCGAGAACACCGACTTGCCCTTGTGCTCACCGCCATCGGCGCTGACCGGGATGTCGGCAGGATCGCCGGGGCGGTTGTCGTCGTTGTATTCAGGGCGGCCGGTCTTCAGGTCGAAGCCCTTGGCCCAGGTGATCTTGGACACGAACGGATAAGCGCCGAGCATCTTGCCGTTGGTGCGGTCGGCGACAAAGAAGAAGCCGTTACGGTCGGCCTTGGCGCCGGCCTTGATGGTCTGGCCGTCTTTCTTGAGGTCGAACGAGATGAACTCGTTGACGCCGTCGAAGTCCCAGCCGTCATGCGGCGTGGTCTGCATGTGCCACTTGATCTCGCCAGTGTCGGGGTCGAGAGCCAGGGTCGAGGACGAATACAGATTGTCGCCCGGACGGGTATGCGAATTCCACGGACCCGGCTGACCGGTACCGTAGAAAATCAGGTTGGTTTCGGGATCGTAGGTGCCGCCGTTCCACGGAGCAGCGCCGCCGGTCTTCCACATGTCACCCGGCCAGCTGGCGTTCTTCACGCCGGTCATGGTGCTTTCCTTGCCGTTGAGCATGCCCATATGGCCCTCGACGGTCGGACGCGACCAAATCAGTTCGCCGGTCAGCGCGTCGCGCGCCTGGATCTTGCCGACGATGCCAAACTCGCCACCGGACATGCCGGTGATGACCTTGCCATGCACGACCATCGGGGCCGAACTCATCGAATAGCCGGCGGCGAAATCTTCGACGGTCTTCTTCCACACGACCTTGCCGGTCTTGCGGTCAAGCGCCACCAGCTTGGCGTCGAGGGTGCCGAAATAGATCAAATCGCCGAACACGGCGGCGCCGCGGTTGATGACGTCGCAGCAGGGCATGATGCCGTCGGGCAACTGGGCGTCGTACTGCCACAGCTTCTCGCCGGTCTTGGCGTCAACGGCGAACAGGCGCGAATAAGAGGCGGTGACATAGATCACGCCATCGACCACCAGCGGCTGAGCCTCCTGGCCGCGCTGCTTTTCGCCACCGAACGAGAAGGCCCAGGCCGGAACCAGTTCCTTGACGTTCTTGTCGTTGATCTCGTTCATCTTGCTGAACCGCTGGCCTTCAAGGTTGAGGCCGTAAGTCAGCACGCTCTTGGTGTTGGACGAAGTGTTAAGAATGTCTTCGTCGGTGATCGACGTAGCACCCGCCGTGCCACTTGCCGAGACAGCCAGCATCGCCACACATGCCGCCACCCCAGACAACCATTTCTTATTCATGCCGCCTCCTCGAATTTTATTTTGCATTGGAACGAGTGGTTCATTTAACGACAGCAAGACGGAAGCGGCCAATTGACAATTAGTACAATTCGACCCATCGCGTCGCTGCAGTGAAGTCCTATGCTACCGGTACGAAAGCACCAGGCGGCACATGTCCAGGTGCGACATAAGCGTGATACAGCGCATCAAGCTGCGCCCACAGCACGTCGCATTTGAAACGCAGGATGTTGATGACCGACTGCTGCTGCTCACGCGTCTTGGCGTTGGCCTTGGCATAGGCCAGCGCCCAATCGGCGTCGCGCGGGGCCTGATCGAGGCGTTTTTTGAAATAGGCCATGACGTCATCACCGATGTAGTCGTAATTGGCCAGCATCCCGACGATGCGCTCCTTGTGGATGCTGGGCGCGAACAACTCGGTCAGGCAGGAGGTCAACGCCTCCAACTGGGTGCCGTCGGTGACGCAGCGCACATAGGCTTCGACGGCGAATTTGGTGGCCGGCAGCGCGCCTTCCATCGAGATCACGTAATCGCGGTCAAGGCCCAACCCATCAGTCAACACCAGCCACCGCTCAATGCCGCCCTTGTCCTCGGCGAAGCCGTCATGGTCGAGGATGCGTTGGATCCACACTCGGCGGATGTCGCGGTCATGCACACGCGACATCAACGCCGCGTCCTTGCGCGGAATGGCGGACTGATAGACATAGCGGTTCAACGCCCAAGCCTGCATCTGCCCCTTGGTCGCCTGACCGCCATGCAGCATTTTGTGGAAGGGGTGCAGGTTGTGATAGCGCTCGGCACCGACGGCACGCAGGGCCGCCTCGAATTCCTCGGGACTCAAGAGCGTGTCGCTCATAGCAAGATCTCCATTCCGTCAAACCCCACTTCCCAACCCGCCGCCTCGACCACACGCCGCTCCAGGGTGTCGCCGAGAAGGGTAGGGTTGGTGTTGTTGATATGCACGTAAACTCGCCGTCCGATCCCCAACGGCCCCAACGCGTTCAGCGAGCCATTGGTACCGGCCATGCTCATGTGACCCATGCGGCTGGCGGTCTTGTCGCTGAAGCCGGCGACAATCATTTCGTTGTCCGCATAGGTGGTCCCGTCGAACATCACCAGCCCGGCGCCGGTCAGGCGCGCCGCCAGTTCCGGCGGCATCGAGGCGCAGCCGGGGATGTAGAAAAACGACTTGGTGCCGGCGAGGTCGGAGATCTTCAGGCCGACGGTGTCCTCGGGCACCGAGCCGAAGTTCTCGGCGTCGATCTGTTCCAGCCACAGCGCCACCTTGCCGGGCACGGTGAAGGCTTCGACCCGCAGCCCGGTCGACTGGCCATAGCGATCCAGCAGTTCGCTCGGGTGATCGACGGTCAGCGGGCGGCGCTCGACCAGCTTGGCGTTGAGGACGTTGAACATGGCGTTGCGCGCCAGCACGTCGAGCACGCGCGGAGTCGCATAGACCGCCAACGGCTGCATCTCGCGCATGGTCAGCAGACCGGCGGTGTGATCGACGTCGGCGTTGCACAGCACCGCCCCGACGATGGGGCTGGACCGCCCTGCCGTCTGCGGCTGCAAGGCCGGGGTCAGCTCGATTTGACGGCGCAGATCGGGCGAGGCGTTGAGCAACACCCAGCGCTCGCCGTCGGCGCTGACCGCCAGCGAACTCTGAGTCAGCGACACGGCGGAGGGATCGCCCGCCCGCGCCCGCCGGCAGTTGCCGCAATTGCAGTTCCATTGCGGGAAGCCGCCGCCCGCGCCAGCCCCAAGCACAATTATCTTCATCGCGAGACCACCACCTTCAGGGTGCGCCGCCGACAACAGGCAGCGCGGTGCTTTCGATACGGGGAACCATTTGACCGACCGAACGCTGGAACTCCTCGCCGACGATGGCCAAGGAGCGAAAGCGTTCGGGGATTTTGATGCGGTAGATTTCGGTGATATCCAGCCCGCCGGCCACGGCGGCACGCAGGGTTTTATCGATCCATAGAAGATAAGCCCGCGTCTCGGCGGGAGCCTGCCGCCCGCTCGGCACCGGGCCGTGACCGGGCACCAGATGGCGATAAGGAATACCCTCGATCACCTTCAGTGAGTCGAGCCAGCGCGGGATATTCGCGTTGGGCACCGTCAGCGCGCGGCGGAAGAACACCAGATCCCCAGTGAACAGGACTCCCGTCGTCCGGTCGAACACGGCGACGTCGGAATCGGTGTGGCCAGAGAGGAAGTAGTAGTGCAGGTCATGCCCGCCGATGGTCTCGGCGGGGGTATCGAACACCTCCGGCACCACCGGTTCGGTGCCGCGCATGACGTCGCCGACCAGGGTATAGAGGTTGCCAGCCAGTTCCTGCCCGTGGTCGCGGATCATCGCCACGGTGGCTGCGCCGCTGACCACCGGCGCCTCGCCCACGAAGGCCTGACTGCCGAGGAAATGATCGGGGTGGGAATGGGTGATGACCACCTTCACCACCTTGCGGTCGGTAACCTCGGCGATGGCGCGGCGCATCTCCTGGCCGTAGCGCAGGGACGGCCCGGTATCGATGACCACCACCCCGGCATCGGTGACGATGAAGCCGGTATTGACGATGTTGCCGCCATTAGCCGGATTGAAGAAATTGGTGTCGCCGATGAACACATAGGTGTCCTTGGCGACCGCTTGCGGATGCAAATGATAGGTGGACTCAGCGGCGGCACAGACCGAAGCTGTCAGCATCAGCACTACGGCCAGCAGGGAGGCAGCGAGTCTCATAGCCGGCCCTCCGCCGCGAGGGTCTGGCGGGCCGGAGCGATCTTGGCCGAACCTTGATTGCCGTCGGTATCGGACCACTCGACGACATAGCCCTGCGCCGAACTGCCGGCCTTGGTCAAATCCACGGTGATCGTCGGATTCTCCGCCATCGGCTCGGCTGGAGCCATCTCGGCGACGATACGGCCCTCGGCGGTCTTGACCACCAGATGGTCGATAAAGAAGGCCGGAATATTGGTGACGAAGCCGGTGTTCATCGGATGGATGATGCGCAGGCGCAGCCGGTCGCCGTTGTCGATGCGGTGCCAGACTTGCGCCTGCACGCGGTTCAACTGGGTCTTCCACGATTGCGCCGATTGGCTGGCCGACGCCGTGGTGCAGCCGCCGCCCGGCGCGTCTACATTCGCGCCAGAGACATGCCAGACGCCATCACTGGTCAACGTCGCCGCTCGCACCGCCGTCGCTTCGTTGACTTTGATGCGCATGGCTAGACGCGGCTCGGCCAGCAGCGGATGAAAGGTCACCGCGCGCGGGGCCGGATTGAGGTCGGCCAAGACGACGATTTCGCGGACATCGCCCAAACCGATCACCCGCACCGCCACCGGCACTT
Organism: Patescibacteria group bacterium; assembly: GCA_035297005.1. Classification (GTDB taxonomy): domain Bacteria; phylum Pseudomonadota; class Alphaproteobacteria; order Rhodospirillales; family Magnetospirillaceae; genus DATGZW01. Next base: position 1,722 of record DATGZW010000080.1, on the reverse strand, counting down.
GGCCGCCGTCCTCGACCTTGCGCGGCACGTCGAGGATCACATGTTTGTCGTCGAACACCACCGGCGCCGTGCCGAACGCATAGTCGCGCACACCCTCCCAGTTGACCGAGCCGAGGGGATCGGGTTCGCCGGCGGACAGGGATGTCCCCGCCAGCAAACCCACCACCGTCAACAGGCAAAGGGAGCGCGTGCGCATTCTCCTCACTCCACCGGAGCGGGGCGATAAGACAGGCCATGCTTGGCGAAGATCTTCGCCAGACTGCCGTCCTTGATCATGCCATCGACAATCGGCTCGATGGCGTTGGCCAGATCGTGGGCGTTGACCTTGACCGCCATGCCGATCGGCCAAGAGCCTCGCTGAAGCCCAGGCATCGGCATCGAGCCCAGATGGTACTTGCCGCGCTTACTGCCCAAAGCACCTTCGATTTCGCCACGCGTGCCGACTACTCCGGCAACTTCTCCGCGCTGCATTCCCTCCACCGCTGCGGCGATGTTGGGGAAATGCACCACGTTTTCACGCAACGAGCCGCCGTAGGCTCCGACCATGTAGAGATCGCCAAGGCTGTCCAACTCGACGCCGACCTTATGCTCGGCGAAGGCTCCGACTAGATCGTCGCCGCCGGTTTGCGCCGGATCGACCAAGACCACCACTTGCTCCTGGAAATAGGGAGCGAAGATCACCGCGTTGTCGTTGCGTAAGGCCAACTGGCTATCGACGGGGATGTGCAACATCAGATCGGCGACGCCACCGCCCAGGTAATGTCCTTTCCACACGGCGTTGCGCAGGTCGTCATCGACCGACTCGCCCGCCGTCTGGTTCATGTACTCGACCTTGACCCCCAACTTCTTGGCGATGGCCGCGCCAAGGTCGACATCGACCCCGCGCAACTTATCGTCGGTGCCCGAGGCGAACGGAGGAAAGTCGCGGTAGACCGCAACCCGCAGACTGCCCGAGGCGATCACCTGGTCGTAGGGCCGGGCTGCCGCGCCCGACCCCCACGCCACGGTGGCCAGCAGGAGAAAAGCAGCGAGTTTATTGATCATCCGTGTGCCGCGATTCGATGTAGGTGCGGATCGCCCACAGGGCTTCCTGGCTCAGCACGCCGGCGAATTTCGGCATGTAGACGCGGCCATCGCGCACGGCGCCGTTCTTCATGCGGTAGAGGAACCACTCGTCGCCGTCCTGACCCACCGGCTGCATGCGCAGATCGGGGGCGATACCACCGGAAATCGCCTCGATGCCGTGGCAGCGGGCGCAGTTCTGATTGAAGCCCGAAGAGCCGATTTCGACGGCCTTGGCGTTGCCGCGATAGGGGTTGGATTCGCGCCATTCCTCGCCCAAGGGCGCAAGACCGGTGGTGTCCACCTGCTGTGGGGTCACATTGCCATGCGCCATGGCGGCCGACGACACACCCAATAGGCCGCCGAGGAGAACCAGTGTAGCACCGAAAACTTTCAACTCTTTCATGTCGCGACTGCCTTCTCATCATCCAAGCCATCGAACTTGGGTGACCTTAAATCCCGGCAGGCCTTGAAGTTGAGAGCGACTTTAGTACAAGCGATTCACCCGGCCACCCGTCCGGCGACGGATTTCAAAGACTTGCCGGTCATTTTCGTACTTTGGTCGTACATACCCGGAACGAGAGCCGATGCTAGGGTTTCGACAGATAGCGGACTGCGGTGATGTCCCCCTCGCCCGAAATCGGGAGAGGGGGATTTAGG
>DATGZW010000079.1:0-2136 GCA_035297005.1 Patescibacteria group bacterium | reverse complement strand
TGCTGCCCACCGTCAAGGATCCCCGCTTTCCCGCCGCCCTGCCCAACGCGCCGTTCCGCATCGAGCAATATGTGCCGCAGGAAGAGTCGACCATCGACCTGGTGCACCGCTTCTATCAGAATCAGGCGCAGATCGACGGCGGCAAGAACGACAAATACGCCGCCATCAGCGATGCCGGCGGCATGGTGATGGGCTTTTATGACAGTCGCGGCACCAAGCTGTGGAATTATGCCCGCCAATACACCTTGGCCGACAACTTCTTCCAAGGCGCCTTCGGCGGTTCGCTACTGAACCATTTGTGGCTGGTCTGCGCCTGCACGCCGCGCTTCGACGGCGCTCCTGACTCGCTGAAGGCCAAGCTCGACGCCAATGGCGCCATGCTCAAGGATGGTGCGCTCAGCCCCGACGGCTATGTCATCAACACCATCTACACCCAGTCACAGCCGCATCCTCCTTCGACCGATCCGGCCAAGCTGCTGCCGCCGGTGACGCTGCCGACCATCGGCGACCGCCTTTCGGAAAAGAACATCGCCTGGGCATGGTATTCGGGCGGATGGAACGACGCCTTGGCCGGCAAGCCCGACGAGACCTTCCAGTACCACCACCAGCCCTTGGCCTATTTCGCCAATTTCGCCGATGGCACCCCCGGTCGGGCGCAGCATCTGAAGGACGAGACCGAGCTTTACGCCGACATCGCCAAAGGCAGCCTGCCGACAGTAACGTTCTACAAGCCGATCGGCGCAGAGAACCAGCATCCCGGCTATTCCAACATCACCAACGCCGACAACCGCGCCGCCGATGTGATCGGCAAGTTGCAGGCCAGCCCGATGTGGAAATCCACAGCCATCATCGTCACCTATGACGAGAACGGCGGCTTTTGGGATCACGTCGCCCCGCCCAAGGCCGACCGCTGGGGCCCCGGCCCCCGCGTTCCCACTTTGGTCATCTCGCCGCTGGCCAAGACCGGCTTCATCGATCACACCGCCTATGACACCACCTCGATCCTCAAGCTGATCGAAACCCGCTTCGGCCTTGCCCCCTTGGGCGAGCGTGACGCCAAGGCCGCCGACATGACCCACGCCTTCACCTTCGGCAAGTAAGCGGCATTTCACACAAAAGCGGTGGCCTAGCAAATAAATTCACCGACAAACCGCCGTATTGAATTGCCCTGCCGATCTTTTCTGCCACAATGCCGTCTTCCCGCGATGGAGGACGGCATGAGCGCCGACGCACGCCGAACGATTTGGAACCAATTCATCCTGGCGCGCGCGCTGGCACGGGTGGCCCGCGCCGCCGCCGAGCCCGAGGACGGCGACAGCTTCACCTTTTGCTACACCGACACCCATGCCGGATCGGGCCGCATCGCTGGGCCGCTGACCTATCTGGATAAGGTTCTGGCGCGGCGCGGCGCGTTTCTGACGCAGGACTTCTTCAAGGCGCTGAGCCCGGCGCTGCCCGATGACGGCCATCCCGGCTCGTGGGTGCTGGCCGGACGCGTCATGCAAGAAGTGGACGGCAACCGCGTCGCCTTCGAGATCGACGTCAACGACATCGATAAAGACCTGATCGCGGCGGCACCGCTGCATCAGGAACAACTGCGCGCGCGCTTTTGGAGCCATGACTGGTTCCTGTTCCTGCGCTCGCGGCTGACCATGGCCAATCCGCCCAATTTCGTCTTCATCGACCCGCCGCCAGATGACGCGCGCGGCCCCGCCTATGCCATCGACGCGGCAATCCTGCTCGACACCCTGGGGGTGCCTTACATGGTCAGCTATCCAGTGGCGGCGTCGCAAGAGCCGATCAACCAGATCGGCCGCACGGGGCTGGAACTGCAAGCCACGGACGGCGGCGGCGGGGTGCTACTGGGCGGCGGGGCCGAGAACGTGCTGCTCGACATCCTGCCCGACATGCGGCTTCTAGCCGAGATTCTGGGCGGCGGCTTCCATGTCCGCCTGCCGCAGAATATCGACTACGTCATTTAACGGCTGCGGCTGCTGCTGCGGCGGCGGTGGGAGCAGCGGCAGCTTTGTCCAACGCCTCGACCACCGCGCCCTCGCTCAGCAGTTCGGGCAAGGCAAGACCGTCGGGTGCGCCCGGACCATAGACCGCGTTGAAGGGAATGCCGTAGCGGCCGAA
>DATGZW010000078.1:0-7222 GCA_035297005.1 Patescibacteria group bacterium | reverse complement strand
CGCCGACATCGCCGAAGCCGGACCGCACGATCCAGGCGGCGGCCAGGATGGCGAGGACGACGCCAAGGCGAAGGATGCTACCCATCAGCCCCTCCGCCGGCGCCGCGCCGCTTCCTGGGGAAAGGTGGTCAGGGTGATGCCGGCCTGACGGATTTTCTCGGCGATGGCGGGATCGATCAGGGCGGCGTACTCCTCGGTGCTGCGATAGGTCGGCGGCAAGGGATGTTCGTCCCAGCCGCGCGTCGCCGGGTGGGTGTAAAGCTCGCTCAAACCCTCGGGCAAGTCGTCGACCCGCTGCGATAGGCAATTGGCGTCCATCGCCCCGGAATCGATGATGCCGAACACCCGGTCATTGCCGATGAGCCCGGCTTTGGCCATTTGCCGCCGCATCCTCAACACCCGGCGCAGATGGAACAATCCGTTGACCAACGAACCGATGGAGCCGGGGCGCGGTGGCTCCCAGGGGATGCGGATGGCGGGGGCGCCGAACTCGACCGCCAGCGGCAGCAGCAGATCGAACACCGTTGGATGCAGATGGTAATGGTGATGCGAATCCACATGCGCCAGCGGCAGGCCGGTGGCGCGGAAGGCCTCGAACTGGGCGCGCATCTCGGCGGCGGCCTGGCGGCGGATGCGCGGGCTCAGATAAAGCCGGGTGCCCAAATCGACCAGACGGCGGGTCAAGCGGCCATCGGCGGCCAGCAGGTCCGATACCTCCAGGGTGGGCAGCAGTGGGGCTCCATCGACCAGGGTCAGATGCAACCCAACCGCCAGAGTAGGCAGCCGCCGCGCCCGCTCGATGGCGTCGGCGGTGGCGGCTTGGCCCATCATCAGGCTGGCGGCGGTCAGAATGCCATTGCGATGGGCATCCTCGACGGCCTCGTTGATTGGCACGGCGCGGCCGAAATCATCGGCGGTGACGATCAGGCGGCGGCTCATTCGCGCCACCGGGCCAGGGCGCAGAACAGCGCCGGCAGCAGAAAGAAGGTGGTTGCCACCGACATTCCCAGCGACAGGAACAGCAACAACCCGATCGACGCCGTGCCAAGATGCGGCGACAGCGCCAGGCTGCCAAAGGCCGAGCCGGTGGTCAGAGCGCTGAACAGCACCGCCCGCGTGGTCGCAGACTGAAGGTGCCCAGTGACGCCGTTGCGCCAGTTGACGACGAAATAGACGTTGAAGGCGACGCCGATGCCCAGCACCAGGGGCAGGGCGATGATGTTGGCAAAATTGATGGTCAAGCCGCTCCAGACGATGCCGACGGCCATGAACAGCGCCGCCATCACCAGCGGCAGCAGCACCAGCAGGACGTCGATGATCCGCCGCAGCGCCAGCCCCAGCAGGATGGCGATGGCGGCTAGGGCGCTGACTCCGGCACGGGCGAAAGCGTTGGTCACCACCTTGGCCGATTGCTCGATGGATACCGGCATGCCGTTGGCGTTGGGGGCGATGGCGCGCACCGCTTTGACGAAGGCGATCAGGCTGGCTTGATCGTCCATGTCGCCTTTCGGCAGCACCTGGACGCGGGCGCGGCCATCGGCGGCTAGCCAATTGCGCCGCAGATCCGGCGGCAGATCGGCCAGACTGAGTGGGCTAACCGCCAGCATCCGCCGCAGATCGGCCAATTGACCGGGCAGTCCGCTCAGCAGCGCCGTCTGCAAGGCCTGCACGGCGTTTGGCCCGCGCTCGGCGATGTCGCGCAAATGTCCGGCCATGGCGCGGGCGGGAGTGTCGAGGGGCGACAACTCGGCCAGCCGGTCGGCGGTACTGCGCAGAATGGCCATGGTCTCGGCGGGCGCGGGCGCGGGCAGCAATGCCGGGGGCGACAGTGTCGGGGCCAGCAGGTGGTCGAGATCGGAGAGCATCTCCAGCTTCTCCGCTTGCTGGTCGGGGATGAAACTGTCGATGGTCATGCTCCGCCGCACCAGCGGCGAGGCGTCCAGCCGCTCGGCCAAGCGCGCCGCCGCCTCGGTCGAGGGCGTCAGCACGTCGATGGCGTAGCTGCCGTTATCGGGATCGCGGGCCAGATCGAAAAAGGTCGAAACCGCCTCGGCCTTGGGGCTTTGCAAGTGCAAAGGATTGGCGTCGAAGGGCACGCGCGGCAACAGCGCCGCCCCCACCGTTCCCAGCACCAGGGAGACGGCGATAATCGCCCCGCAATGGCGAGCCAGCCAGCGGTCGGCGGCGGCCAGGGGCAATCCCACCGGCTCTTTTTCCGGGCGTGGCTGTAACAGCGCCAGCAAGGCCGGCAGCAGGGTGAAATCAACCAACAGGGCGATCAGCATGCCGGCTCCGGCGATCAACCCCAGTTGCGACACCCCGGAATAAGCGGTGGGCAGGAACGACAGAAAGCCGGTGGCAGTGGTGGCGGCGGCCAGCGACAACGGCACGACCATGGCGCGGGCGCAGGCCAGCATGGCGGTTTCGGGATTGGTCCAGTGAAAGCGTTCGTCGCGGAAGCGCACGACGAATTGGATGCCGAAATCGACGGCGATGCCGACGAACAGCACGGCGAAAGCCACCGAAATCGGGTTGAGCGTGCCGACGCTGACGGCGGCGAAGGCGGCGGTGGTGATCAGCCCGACGACAAGGCTGAGCAGCACCGCGCCGACCATGCGCACCGAGCGTAGGGCGAGGAACAGCAGCAGGCAGACGGCGGCTACCGACAACGGTGCCGAGACTTCGACGCCCTCGGCGACGGTGGCGAAATTGGCGTCGGCCAGCGCCACCGAGCCGGTCAGGCGCAGGCGGTAGCCGTTCTCTTCAGTCAATCCTAAGCCGTCGGCGGCGTGGTGGATGGCGTCGGCGGCGGCGCGTCCGGCGACCAGTTCACCATATTGCAGGATCGGTTGAGCCAGCAGGAACCGCCGCGCGCTATCTTGTTCGGCCATGCCGCCGAACAGTGTCGGCCAGGACAGCGGCTCGGCGGTGCGTCCGGCGGCGATGGGGGCGGCGACACCGTCCAGGCGTTGCAGCATCGGCTCCAGATCGTTCAGGCTGATTTGCCTGCGCGACACCCCCTCCAGCGCCAGGGTGATCGACGACAGCAAGCCGCGCAGGCTGGGGTCGCGGGCTAAGGATCCCAGCAACGGCTGTGCCGCCACCAGCCGATCCGACAATTCGGTCAACTCGTCGAGCGACAGGAACAACAGGCCGTTCTTGCGGAAATACAACTCCTCGGCCGGGCGGCGCAGGCTGCGGAACAGATCCTTGCGTCCGGCCAAGGCATCGTACAGGCGGGCCGCCGCCTGATCGGTCTGATCGGGGCTGGGGCCGTCGAGAACCACCACCAGCAAATCGACATCCTGGGGAAAGGCCCGATCCATCTGTTGTTCGGCGCGGCGGAAGGGCAGGGCGGCCGACAGCATCTTGCTTTCGTCGGTGTCCAAACCCAAATGATTGGCGGCATAGTTTCCCAGCAGCCCGGTCAGCAGGACAGCCGTCACCACCACCGTCACGGCGTGGCGCCAGCACCAATGCACAAGGGCCACGGCCAGTCTGGCAAGCATCGAGGTTCCCCGGTTCTCCCCATCTCTTGGAAGAGGTGTGGCATGTCACGTATCGTCATCGTAGCACTGGTGATGGGCAGCTTTGGATTCGGCCTGACGACCTATGCCTGGGGCCAAAGGCGCGACATACCAATGGTCACCACTCCGCCCGCCACCATGATCCCCAACCAAGTGATGCCCGGTCAGGTGTTGACACCGCCTCAGCCACCGCCATCGCAACCATCTTCGCCGCCCTTGTCCGAGCAGCGCCTGCGTGACGATTTGCGCGAAGAGGAAATCCGCGCGCATTCTTTGCAAGAGCGCTTGCCGCCGGGCAACGCGGCAAACGCCGACCTCAATCGCAGCTTGTCCGAGGCGCAGCGGCGGCTGGATGATTATCACCTCAATGCGCGGGAGCAGGATGCGCAGGGCGTGAACGACGCCATGCGCGATGTGGTCCGCAAGCGCGAAGCGGCGGAACGGGCGGCGGCGGGGCAGCAATAGCGAGGCGACGCCGGGGGGCGCCATCTAACGCTTGGCGCGGAAGCCTGAATGGGCGATGATTTTTCGCGGTATCGTGTCATCTGGGGCGAGGTGGGGGAATTGGGCATGGACCGGCAGAGTGGAGAACCTCCGGCGGAGCGTGGTGCCGTCAAGGACGTTGTGGCGGCGGTGGTGCCTCGGCAGCATGGCGGGCGCTGCCGCGAGGTGGTGTCGCTGGCGTTGCGCGCCTTCATGGATTTGGTGGAAAAATCCGCCGGCGCGGACGGCGAGTCGGTGTCGCTGGATAACCTGCGCCGCATCGCCCGCGCCGTGGGCGAGGCCGATGGCGCCTTGGGCGAGTACTACAACCGCCATTCAGCCGGTTGCGGCGCCGTTTTCGAACTGGCGCGCATCGAACGTCAGCGCACCGACTTCTTCGGCCGCGCCATCACCCAGGAATTCGTCCATCTGTTCAGCGATCCGCTGGCGGGGATCGGGCGGAAAAACCTGCCGCAGTTCTTCCTTGCCATCCGGATGATCCTGGGCGACGAAGTTCACGCCGACTATGCCAACCACTGCACCCAGATCGCCAACGAGGTTCGTCAAGGCGGGGAAATTGTGCCGTGGGAGGTGTTCTACGCCGATCCGCGCATCCGCGCCGTGGTCGAGGACACCCTGGTCGCCATCGCCATCAGCTTTCGCCGCTTCGAACCGCGCGCCGACTGGTTTCTGATCGTCATGAACACCGATCCGCAGTCTGTGTCGCTGGGGAGCAGCATGTTCATTCCCAAGCCATCGGGCGAAAAGCGCGACCATGAATTCGCCGAGGCGAATTTCGTCCGCCTATTCAAGGCGCTATTTGCTTCCGTGCATCCCGGCGATTTTGACGAGGTGCGGCGTGCGGCCTTCGTTGCCCGCTACGGGAACACGCCCGAGGTGGCCTTTGGCCATTTGTTCGTGGCCTTGGCCCAATTGGAACAGCAGTTCGGCGGAGGCGGCCCGGCACCCGCCGCCCATGCGCATGGGGGAGGGTTCGACGTCAAAGCCCCGCCGCCGAAGAAGAAGCGGTAAGGGGCTGCGTCAGCTCGCCCGGAGCGCCGCCGGATCGGTGAGCGGCGGCATGACGAAGTGGGCGACGTTTTCCAGCGGGCGGCTGAAATAATAGCCCTGGCCATAGCCGATGCCGACCTCGTTCAGCAGGGCCACGGATTTTTCATCCTCGACCATTTCGCCGATCGATTTGATACCCATATCGGCGCAGAGCGAGGCCATGGCCTTGAGGAACGGCTTGCCGTAATGGGTGTCTAAGGCATCCAGGATGTAGCTGCCGTCGATCTTGACGAAATCGACCTCCAACGCCCGCAAATACTGGAAAGCGGCGGCGCCGGCGCCGAAATCGTCCAGGCAGACCTGACAGCCCATGCCGCGCATCTTTTGCACCACGCGGTTGGCTTCGTCGAGGTTGCGCATCTCGGAGGATTCGGTGATTTCGAACAACAGGCGGGGCACCAGCGCGATATTGTCGGTCAACAAGGTCAGCAAGGCTTGGATGAAAGCGGGGTTGCCCATCGAGCGGCCCGACAGGTTGAAGGCGACGCGTGAGCCTTCGGGCACCACCGTGCATTCCTTCAGTGCCTGGATAGCGCGGCGGCAGACCACCATGTCCATTTCGGTGACGACGCCGACATCTTCGGCGAAGGTGATGAAGGTCGAGGGAAGGAATACCTGATCGCCCTGCCTGATACGGGCCAAAGCCTCGAAATGATGCACCGACCAGTCTGTCAGGTTGACGATCGGCTGATAGACGAACAGAAGTTTGTCGCTGGTGATGACTTCGCGGAAATGCGCCACCCGTTGCAAGGTGTCGTCCATGGCGGCGCGGTAGCCTTCGGCCAGCGAGGTGATCGACAGCGTTTCCCCGCCTTCGGCGACGAATTTATTGATGGTGTAGACCAGCGCCTTGGTCAGGTCGCGCTCGGCCATTTCGTCGTCATCCATATCGACGGTGGCTGAATGAACCTCCAGCGGCGGCGCGTCGGGGTCGATTTCCTGGGCGATGTCACAGATCCGTCGCTGGACTTCTTGCTGGTCCAGGACATGATCGGTGATGATGCCGAACTTATCGTCGCGCAAGCGGCCGACCGAAGTGCCGCCGACCGAATGGGCGCGCAGAAAGCCTTCGACATTGGCGAAGAAGTCGGTCGAGCGGCTGGCCGACATGTTCTTGGCGTCGGATAGGTCGAGCAGGGTCAGGTTGTAGTCTTCGCCGCTGTCCTCGCCTTCCTTCAGGCGTTGCTGGACCAGGGTGACGAAGTCGCTGGTGTCGATACGCACGCCCGGTTGCGGGCCGGGGTCGATGGCGGCGGCGATGGCGGCGCTGCGCAGGCGGCTGATGGCCAAATGCCAGATGCGGTTGGGGTGCGAGGCGTTGAGGCCGGAAATCAGCGCGGCCTGCGGTTCGGGGCCGGCCAGCGATACCTTCAGGCTGTCGAAGCGTCCGCCTTGGGCGATACGCCGTAGCGCTTCGGTCAGGGTGAAGCGGTCGGCGGGTTGCACGAAATCGTCGATCGCGCGGCCCAGCATGTCCGCGTTCGACACCGCGCAAAGACGCTCGGACGCACCGGCGGCATAAGAGACGGTGTGGTCCGCCGCTACTTCTAAGAGTAGGTCGGCACCGGCAAAAGCAAAAGCGACGAAGCGGTCCCGCTGGTCGCGCAGTCTGTCTTCCGTGGGAGCGCGCTCTGACATTTTCCCCTGCCGTGGCAGTGCCTGGCATCCCGCCTCGGGAGCAAGCTCTGCAAGTCTAAGGTGTCGTGCGATTTATACAAGAGTTTAGTCGCGCTTTGATGACATTCGTCCCAAAAGTCCTCGTTGAAGTGCCTAATCCGCCGGAATTTTTGGCGGAAACTCACCTTTCCCTTGCGTGGAGCCGCCGTGCAATTTACCGTCGCTCCAGGTAATCGCCAAAATGGCAATTTGGGTCGATCCGGGTAAATACCGCCCGGTCAAAAAAAGGGGGATCGCGGAGGTGCGGCACTTGGAGTTGCGTATCCTCGATTCGCTGGAGAAGACTTTCGAACGGATCTTCGGGGACATGTCGCTGTCCCAGTTCCACGACCTTCTGTTTCCGGGGAATCAGTCGCCTCTGGTGCAAAGACGTCGGGCGCTGCTGATCATCTCACGCGTGCGGATGGTCGCCGCCGTCTTCGCTTTGCTGACGCCCTTGTGGATTCCCGTCGATCTTTACGTCT
>DATGZW010000077.1:0-2248 GCA_035297005.1 Patescibacteria group bacterium | reverse complement strand
TTGGGCGGCACGGGTTCCTCGGGCGTCAGTTCGACCGGCACCGCCTCTTCCATCTGCGGCGGCGGACGCACCGGCACCCACACCAGGGCCGCCACAATCAAGGCATGGAACAGCAGCGACAGCAACGCCATCCAAAGGACTGCGTGACCGCCCCGCCCCGCGCGTCGCAGGGAAGGCTCTTCTCGGGTGGCGACTGTCATGATGGGATCTTAGGTCAACTCGTCAATGGCGTCGTCGGTCAACGTGCCTGGAACGATGGTGACCGGCACCGGCAAGCGGTTGACATATTTTCCGGTCAGCGCCGAAACCAGCGGACCCGGACCTTCCGGCCCGGTTCCTGCGGCTAGGACCAACACCGAAATCGACGGCTCCTCGTGGATCAGCTTAAGCAACTCGTCGCGCGCGATGCCTTCGCGCACATACAGCGCTGGCATTTCGCCCGAGGTGCCGTTGACCTCGGTCGCCATGCGCTGCAACAACACCTCGGCATCCTGACGCGCTTCTTCGCGCATCAGATTGCCGATGGCGGCGAAATGCTGGAATTCGGACGGTTCGACCACCCGCAACAGCGCCACGCGGCCGCCGGTATGGAAGGCGCGGCGGCAGGCATAGCGCAAGGCCGCGCGCATTTCCTCGGAATCATCGACGACGACCAGAAACGTCCGTCCGGTCTTTTTGGGCGGCGCCCGTCTCTCTTGCATACCCGTCAGCCCCTTCGGAAGGCAATGGCGGCCAACCAGCCGGCACTTGCCGCCAGCAGGATGGCCATCACGCCGTAGAGTGCCGCCTGCCGATTGGCGAAGTCAAAGACTTCGGCACCAATGCCGGTTTTGCTGATGATCAGAGGCGTGGTTTGCGCGCTGGCCACCTCGCCGCCGCGCATCAAATACACCTCGACGATATAGGTGCCGGTCGGGACATTGGCGGGGAAATCCATCTCGGTGCGAAACAACCGCCCGCCGACGAAATTCACCAACCCCGGCTTGGCCGAGTACAGCCCGACCCTTTGCTTCAAACGCAGCAGCGCCTGGAGGTAATCGCTGTCGCTGACGCTTTTGTCATAGCGTTTGATATGCAGATCCAAATGATCGATGCCGATTTGATGGCGGCCGAGCACCGCCGCCGGGGCGACTTGATCCAATGGCCGGCTGGCCGCCACGCGGTAATAGACCGGCGCGTCCGCCACCGTGGCCTGGGCGCGGTTGATCCAGATTCCCAGGATGCGCTCGCGCCGCCGCACCACTTCCGGGCGGGACGGCCCGCGCACCACCACCACCACGTCGCCGTCGCCCTCGACCGCGCCGAACAGCAGCACATTAGCCCCGGCAAAGCCGGTGGTGATGGCGACCAGGTGGTTCGACAGATCGGCGACCAAGGGGTCGGCTCCCTGCGCCCGCGCCGTGCCAGCGCCGATCAGCAGCAGACAAACGGCCAGGCGGACCGCGCGCCGGAGCCGGACGGGGCTCAGCATCGGTTGCCCCAGTCAGTTTCGCAAGCAAAACGAGACCGCGCGCGGACAGGAACTGCCTTGGTGGCTGGCTGGACCGTCATGACGCGCGCTCCCTGCTGCTTGTTCGCCGATTCCCTCGCCGCCGCCTCAGGGGCGCAGGAAGCCGACGATGTCCTTGATCTCGTCCATGATCGGACCGGAAATCGCCCGCGCCCGCTCGCCGCCATCCTTGAGAATGGCGTCAATCTGCGCTGGGTCGGCCAGATAGCGGTTCAACTCGCTGTTGATCGGCCCCAACACGGCGACGGCCAGATCGGTGAGTTCCTTCTTGAACTCGGAGAACTGCTTGCCGCCGAAGCGCTCGAAGGCCTGATCGCGGGTGCCGTCGGACAGCGCCGCCCAGATGCCCAGCAGATTGGCCGCTTCGGGGCGGCCCTCCAGCTCCTCGGCGCAGGCCGGAACCGGCAGAAGGTCGGTCTTGGCCTTGCGGAACTTCAGCGCGATGGCCTCGGCGTCGTCGGTCATATTGATGCGGGAATAATCCGACTCGTCGGACTTGCTCATCTTCTTGGTGCCGTCGCGCAACGACATCACGCGGGTGCCAGCCCCCAGGATCAGCGGCTCGGGCAGCGGGAAGACGTCGCGGCCGTAATCGTTGTTAAACTTCTGCGCGGTATCGCGGGCCAGTTCCAGGTGCTGCTTCTGATCCTCGCCGACCGGCACATGGGTCGCCTTGTAGACCAGAATGTCGGCGCTCATCAGATTGGGATAGGCGTAAAGCCCGACCGAGGCGTTCTC
>DATGZW010000076.1:0-2878 GCA_035297005.1 Patescibacteria group bacterium | reverse complement strand
GCGACAGCGGCCGAGTTTCGCGGAAGTAAGAAAGTGGAGAATGTAAGGATCAAACACTTTTTGCTTTGGAATGGAATGCTGGCGTGGCAACCATAGCCGCGCGTTGAAACAACGCTGTTTTGGGACGACGTTCATGGACCTGACAAGCCTCCTGGGAAAGGTCGCCCTGGTCACCGGTGCGGCCGACGGCATCGGCGCGGAAATCGCCCGTCTCTATGCCGAGCACGGCGCCGCCGTGGTGCTGGGCGATGTCGCCGATGACAAAGGCGAAGCGACCGCCGCCGGCATCGCCAAGGCTGGGCACCGCGCCAGCTTTATCCACCACGACGTCACCGACGAGGCGCAATGGGCAAAGGCTGTCGAGCATGCCATCGCCAAGTTCGGCGGCCTCAACATCTTGGTCAACAATGCCGCCATCGAGGAGGCAGCGCATCTGGCCGATCTGGACATCGCGAGGGCGCGCCGCCTCCTCGACATCAATGTCGCGGGTGTGTTGCTGGGCCACAAGTACGCGGCCAGGACCATGCGGCCGGGCGGGCCGGCGGGGCGCGGCGGCAACGTCGTCAACCTGTCGTCAGTGGCCGGGCTAATCGGCACTCCCGGTCTGGGCGCCTACAGCGCCTCCAAGGGCGCCGTGCGCCTGCTCAGTAAGGCGGCGGCGGTGGAATTCGGCGTGCTCGGCTATGGCATTCGTGTCAATTCGATCCATCCCGGTTTCGTCAAGACCGCCATGGGCGACAATCTGGTCGGAGAATTTATCAAGTTTGGTATGCTGCCGGACGGAGGCGCGGCCTACGAGGCGATGACCAAGACCTATCCGCTGGGCCGTACCGGCGTGCCAGCGGATATCGCCCGCATCGCCCTGTTCCTCGCCTCGGATTTGTCGAGCTGGGTGACCGGGGCCGAGATCGTCGTCGATGGCGGCATGACCATAAGCTAACAAACAAGCTTAGGGAGCACGCCCGTGTCCACGCCCAGCCCACGATCCCCGGCGAGGGACAACAAAGACGATCGCTTCAGCGGCTCGTCGTTATAAGATCGCGACGACGTCGATAAGAAGAGGATCATGTCTGACGCAGCACAACTAACCGCGATAGAGGCGGTGGAGCACATCCGCAGTGGCGCCTTGAAGGCCGAGGCCTATGCCGCCCGGTTGATCGATCGACAGCGCACCCTCAAGCACCTCAACGCCATCACCTGGATGGACGAAGACCGCCTGCTCGAGGCCGCCCGCGGAGTCGATCGGGCGCGCTGGCGCGGCGATCACCTTGAACCGCTGGCTGGCCTGCCGGTGGCAGTCAAGGACAACATCGACACGCTTGGATTTCCCACCTCCGCCGGCACCGCCAGCCTGAAGGGCCTGATGCCCAAAACGGAGGCCCCGGTGACGGCAGCACTATGGCGCGCTGGCGCGCTGCTGTTCGGCAAGGCCAACATGCACGAGCTCGCGGGCGGCGGCACCTCGACCAATCCCGCCTTCGGATTCGTCCGCAATCCCTACGATCCTATGCGCACGCCGGGCGGCTCCAGCGGCGGCACGGCGGCGGCGTTGGCGGCGCGCATCGTCGCCGCCGGCCTGGGCTCGGACACGGCGGGCTCGGTGCGCATTCCCTCGGCCTTTTCCGGCACTGCGGCGCTGCGGCCCTCCATTGCCGGTGCGCGCAAGCTCTATTCCGACGACGGCGTGGTGCCGCTAGCCTCGGATCTGGACACCATCGGGCCGATGGCGCGCACGGTTGCTGATGTGGCTCTGCTGCACAGCGCCATCACCGGCCAAACGCTTCCACCCGTCGTCCTCAGGGGAATGCGCGTCGGCATCCCGCGCAGCCATTATTGGGAGAATCTGGACGACGACGTGCGCGTCGTCGCCGAGGCGGCGCTGGCGCGGCTGCGCGACGCCGGGGCGACCCTGGTGGACATCGAGGTGGCCGATTTCGTCGCTGCCGCGCAGCCGGTGTTCCAGACCCTGCTGCTCAACGGTTTCAAGGGCGATCTGGCGATCTATTTCGGCCGCCACGCGCCACAGTACGATGCCGCCGATGTGATTGCCCGCATCGAAAGCCGCGACACGAAGGGACTTTTCGCCATGGCGCGCGACGCCCAGTTCCCGCCGGGCGCCGTCGCCGCCGCGCGCACCACCCTGCGGGCGAAGATCCAGGCGCAGTATGCCGACATTTTCCGCGCCCACGGTCTTGCCGCCGTCGCCTTTCCCACCGAACCGCTGACGGCCCCGCTCATCCCCGCCGACGGCGACAGTTTCGAGGACATGGTCGACGTCGCGGGCAAGCCGATCAACAAGGTGCTGGTGCTGATCCGCAATACCGGTATCACGTGCGCCCTGGGGGTGCCCGGCATCAGTGTGCCCGCCGGCCTGACTGACGCCGGGTTGCCTGTGGGGCTGGAACTGGACGGGTGGGCGGGCGGTGACGCCGCCCTGCTCGGGCTGGGCATGGCGGCGGAGGCGGCTATCGGCCGTATCCCTCCACCGGCACTGGCTGCGGCGCCTACAGCGCCTTGAGGGTGGCTTCGGCCGCCGAGCAATGGCCTGACGGGTGCGCCTTGAAACCGCACAACGCGTGGTGCGTGGTCATCAGAGCAAGTGCGTGCAGCGATCGCGAGAATGCCCACTTATTAGACGCTGTTTCGAAATTGGCTGTCAGGCGTGCAGTTCATCGAGCAGAGCCTTGGCTTCCTTCAGATCGAGCGTGTCGAAGCCTTCGGTGAACCAGCCATAGACGGGGGCGACAAGATCGTGGGCTTGCTGTTGTTTGCCCTGGTCGCGAAGGAGCCACGCCATGCTCATCGCCGAGCGCAGTTCCCAGGATTTTGCCTGCTGCTCACGCGCAATCGCGAGCGCGCGCTCGAAATACGCTTCGGC
>DATGZW010000075.1:0-8188 GCA_035297005.1 Patescibacteria group bacterium | reverse complement strand
GCGGCCTTTTGATAGGGTGTTTCGGGTTCAGGGGTGCGGCCATAGCGCACCGAGGATCGGCGGAAGATCGACATCAGGACTCCTTCTCGGACAGATCGACGGAATGGCCGCCGCCGGCGCTGTCGCCGGACCGCACGGCGTGGGCGACGGCGGAGACGCCATGGCTCATGGCCTGATGGCGCGTCATGCGCTGCGCCCAGGCCGGCGGAGAGGATGCGGAGGCTCCGGCTTCGGCCGACGCCTCGCCACCGACCGTACCGGCGGTCGAGGTGCCGCCGGTGGCGGCAAAGCCGGACCGCGATCCGGACTGGAAACTGTCCTTCAGGGATTCCGCAATGCCCGACGCGGCGCGTTTGGCGGGTCCGGTGGCAGCGCTGCCGGCAGATTTGGCGACACCGGCCAGACCGGCGGCGACGCCGCTCATGCCGGACTGTCCGGCCGAGGCAAGGCTGTAAGCGGTCGAAGCGGCTCCCGCGGCACGGACCCCGTCCCGGGCGGCGGCCGCTGTCGCCCGGCCGGCCCCGGCCAGAGCGGCGCCTCCACCGGCGACCGCCGCCCCAGCCCCAATGGCAGTGCCCGCGACGGCCAGACCGGTGCCGACGGCAGCCCCGGCGCCGAGCTGCGGGGCGCCGGAGACCAGTCCGGTGGCGATGCCCGGCCCGAAGATGCCCAAGCCCAGCATGGCCAATGCCGCCAGCACCACCGACAGCGTCTGCTCGATGGTCGGCTGGTTGGCGCCATAGCTGGTGGTGAACTGGGAGAACAGCCCGGTGCCGATGCCGACGATGACGGCCAGCACCATGACCTTGATGCCCGAGGCGACGATGTTGCCCAGCACCTTTTCGGCCAGGAAGGCGGTCTTGCCGAACAGGGCGAAGGGCACCAGCGCGAAGCCGGCCAGGGTGGTCAGCTTGAACTCGATCAGGGTGACGAACAGTTGGACGGCGAGAATGAAGAAGGCCACCAGCACCAGCAGCCAGGAGGTCATCAGCACGGCGATCTGGACGAAATTGGCGAAGAAGCTGGAGACCCCCATCATCTGGCTCGCCGCGTCCAACAGCGGCTGGCCGGCATCGAGCCCGACCTGAGCCAACCGCCCGGGACGGAGGAATTCGGCCGCTGAGATCGAGGAGCCGCCCGCCAGCAGCCCCAGGCCGGAGAAGCTGTTGAAGATGATGGCGGCCAGCGAATTGAAGTTGCCGATGATGAAGGCGAAAAAGCCGATGGAGAGGGTCTTCTTGACCAGCCGCTGCAGCACATCCTCATCGGCGCCCCAGGCCCAGAACAGCCCGGCCAAAGTGATGTCGAGGACGATCAGGGTCGAAGACAGATAGGCGATCTCACCCTTCAATAGACCGAAACCACTGTCGATATAGGTGGTGAAGGTGTTGAGGAAGGTGTCAATAACGCCGACATTCTCCATCGCAGATTACTCCCCGAACATGCTGACGTCATGCGCGACGTAGCCCTTGCGGGTGGAGAAGCGGCGGTATTGTTCCTGCCCTTGGGATTCGGTGGCGGCATTGCGCGCCTGCTCCAGGGCGTCGGCGCGGCTCTTGGCGGCGACCACGGCCGTCAGGTCGGACAGCTGCTGCGATTGCAAGGCGAGCAGTTGGTTGCCGGCCTGAGCCGCCTGCAACGCGCCGCTCGCCGACTGGCTGGCCGAGACCAGCGACGCCATCGCGCTGCTGCTGGCGGGGATGTTGCCGACCACGCCGGCCTGGATTTTCAAGGAATCCTCGAAGGAGCCGACCGAGGTCTGCCAGCGGGTCTGCGCGGTCGCCACCAAGGTGGCGTCCGACGCCGTGGTCGAGGCGGCCCCATAGGTGCTGGCGTAGGCCGTCTCGATCTGCTGGACATCGAAAGCGATGGTCTGTGCCTGGGCCAGCAGGGTTTGGGTCTGCTGGGTCGAGGCTTGAAGCTGGGAGAGCGTCGACAGCGGCAGGCTTTCGAGGTTCTTGGCCTGGTTGACCAGCATCTGCGCCTCGTTGGTCAGGCTCTGGATCTCGTTGTTGACCTGCTCCAATTCGCGGGCGGCGGTCAGGATGTTCTGGGAAAAGTTGGCGACGTCAAACACCGCCCATTGCGCCCAAGCCGGCGGTGGCAGCGCCACGGGCGTCACCAGGATCGTCGAGGCCAGCGCAAAAACGAGAACTCGTGGGGTTCGGGGCCTTTCGGCCCCGAGCGGGTGCGGGCGGCAGCCCGCAAAGAAACGGCTCATAGCGTTCCCTCCAGATTCGTGAGACTGGGAATCAAATCCGCCGCCCAATCAAGACCGCGCTTGCGCAGCCAGCTTTCGGCAAAGCCTTCTTGGCCGTGCTCAGCCAGCACTTCGGCGATGGCGGCATGGTCGGCCTTGCCAGAGGCGGCGCAGAAGGCCAGGGCCACCGGGCCCAGGCCCAGCTCGAACAGCCGGTTGCCACGGCGGGACTGACAGTAGTAGTCGCGCTTGGGGGTGGCGCGGGCGATGATCTCGATCTGGCGGTCGTTGAGGCCGAAGCGACGGTAAATGTCGGTGATCTGCGGCTCGATGGCCCGTTCGTTGGGCAGGAAGACGCGGGTCGGGCAGCTCTCGATGATGGCCGGGGCGATGGCGCTGTTGGCGATGTCGGAGAGCGACTGGGTGGCGAAGAAAACGGAAGCGTTCTTCTTGCGCAGCGTCTTCAGCCACTCGCGCAGTTGCTGGGCGAAGGCCGGATCATCGAGGACCAGCCAGCCCTCGTCGATGATCAGCAGGGTGGGGCGACCGTCGAGGCGGCCCTCGATACGGTGGAACAGATAGGTCAGCACGGCGGGGGCGGCCCCGGCGCCGATCAGGCCCTCGGTCTCGAAGGCCTGGACCGAGGCGTCGCCCAGCCGTTCGGCCTCGGCGTCGAGCAAGCGGCCGAAGGGACCGCCGACGCAATAGGGTTGCAAAGCGCGTTTCAGCGGGGCCGATTGCAGCAGGACGGCGAGGCCGGTGAGCGTGCGTTCCGCCACCGGCGACGAGGCCAGCGAGGCCAGCGCCGACCACACATAGTCCTTGACTGTGGAATCGACGACCACACCTTCCTTGGCCAGGATGGCGGCGATCCATTCGGCGGCCCAGGCCCGCTCGGCGGGATCGTCGATGCGGGCGAGCGGCTGAAGGGCGACGGCGCCGCCACCGCCCAGATCGTGCCAGTCGCCGCCCATGGCCAGGGCGGCGGCGCGGATCGAGCCGCCGAAGTCGAAGGCGACGATCTGGGACTTGCCATACCGCCGGAACTGCAGCGCCATCAGCGCCAGCAGCACCGACTTGCCGGCGCCGGTGGGACCGACGATCAGGGTATGGCCGACATCGCCGACATGGAGCGAGAGGCGGAACGGCGTCGCGCCCTCGGTCTTGCCGAACAGCAGCGGCGGCGCATCAAAATGCTCATCCCGTTCCGGCCCGGCCCAGACGGCGGACAGCGGAATCATATGGGCGAGATTGAGCGTCGAGACCGGCGGCTGGCGGACATTGGCGTAGACATGGCCGGGCAGCGAGCCGAGCCATGCCTCCACCGCATTCAGAGATTCGGCCATGCAGGTGAAGTCGCGGCCCTGGATGACCTTCTCAACCAGCCGCAGCTTTTCGGCGGCGAGGCCGGGGTCGTCGTCCCATACGGTGATGGTGGCGGTGACATAGGCCTGCCCGACATCGTCGGTGCCGAGTTCCTGTAACGCCGCATCGGCGTCGGCCGCCTTGTTGGCAGCGTCCGAATCCACCAGCACCGAGGCCTCGTTGGTCATCACCTCCTTGAGGATGGCGGTGATCGACTTGCGTTTGGCGAACCACTGGCGGCGGATTTTGGTCAGCAACCGGACCGCTTCGGTCTTGTCGAGGAGAATGGCGCGGGTTGCCCAGCGGTAGGGAAAGGCCAGCCGGTTCAATTCGTCGAGAATGCCGGGATGGGTGGCGGTGGGGAAGCCAACCACCGTCAGGCTGCGCAGATGGGCCTCTCCCAGATGCGGCTCCAGCCCGCCGGTCAGCGGCTGGTCGGCCAGCAGGGTGTCGAGATAGATCGGGATCTCGGGGACACGGACCGTCTGGCGTTTGGTGGAAATGGTCGAATGCAGGAAGGTTAGCGTCTCGCCGTCGTCGAGCCAGGCCACCTCCGGCACGAAGCCCTCGATCAGGTGCAACACCCGGTCGGTGCGGTCGATGAAGCCGCGCAGCAGTTGCCAGGGATCGACACCGCGCTGTGAGCGGCCTTCGTAGAGCCAGCTCTCGGCCCGCGCGGACTCCTCCGCCGGCGGCAGCCACAGGACCGTCAGAAAATAGCGGCTCTCGAAATGCACCCCGGCCTGCTCGAAACCGTCCTGGCGTTCCAGATCGACCAGGGCCGAAGCGGCATCCGGGAATGTGCTCTCGGGGTAATCGGTGGCCGCACCCCGCTGGGCTTCGACAAAAATGGCCCAGCCGGAGCCGAGGCGGCGGAGCGCGTTGTTGAGCCGGGCGGTGACGCCGACCAGTTCGGCCGGGGTGGCGCTGTCCAGATCCGGCCCGCGGAACCGCGCCGTGCGCTGAAAGGAACCGTCCTTGTTGAGCACCACCCCCGGCGCGATCAGCGCCGCCCAGGGCAGGAAGTCGGCGAGACCGGCGGTGTGGCTGCGATATTCGGCAAGGTTGATCATCGCTCACACCCCGAAATAGGCTGGATAGCGGAGATGGCGGCGGCCGACATCGACGAACAGCGGATCGCGCTTGGCGGCCCAGACGGCGGCGCCCTGGCCGACCGCCCACAGCAGCAGCCCTGGAATCCACAGCCGCAGGCCGAGGGCGATGGCCGCCGCCAGGGTGCCGTTGGCGATGGCGACCGTGCGTGGCGCGCCGCCCAACAGGATCGGATCGGTCAGCGACCGGCGCACCGGGACGCTGAAGCCGGCGATGGGATCGGGACCGGTCATCACACCAATGCTCCGCCGGAGAACGAAAAGAACGACAGGAAGAACGAACTGGCGGCGAAGGCGATCGACAGGCCGAAGACGATCTGGATCAGGCGGCGGAAGCCACCCGAGGTGTCGCCGAAAGCCAGGGTCAGGCCGGTCACGGTGATGATGATCACCGAGATGATCTTGGCCACCGGCCCCTGCACCGATTCGAGGATCTGGTTGAGCGGGGTTTCCCACGGCATCGACGAGCCCGAGGCATAAGCCGAGGGCGCCAGGGCCAGAGTAACGACGCCGGCGGCGGCAACGGTCGCTAGATGACGGCGGATACGGGGAGCAAAACGCATCATGGGGTTTCTCCTGCGGGGGTGACACGGTAATCGCCAGTGGCGGGATCGAGACCGGTGACCTCGGCCAGTTCGGCCAGGCGGCGCTGCCGCCCGCGACCGGCCAAGACGGCGACGACATCGATGGTCTCGGCGATCAGGGCGCGGGGGACGGTGACGACGGCTTCCTGGATGAGTTGTTCGAGGCGGCGCAACGCGCCCAGCGCCGAACCGGCATGGATGGTGGCGATGCCGCCGGGATGGCCGGTGCCCCAGGCCTTGAGCAGATCAAGCGCCTCGGCCCCGCGCACCTCGCCGATGGGGATGCGGTCGGGGCGCAGACGCAAGCTGGAGCGGACCAGATCGGACAGGGACACCACGCCGTCCTTGGTGCGCAGGGCCACCAGATTGGGGGCCTGGCATTGCAGTTCGCGGGTATCCTCAATCAGCACCACGCGGTCAGAGGTCTTGGCGACCTCGGCCAGCAGGGCGTTGGTCAGGGTGGTCTTGCCGGTCGAGGTGCCGCCCGCCACCAGGATGTTGCGGTGATCGGCGACGGCCTGGCGCAGGATCGAAGCCTGAGCTGGGGTCATGATGCCGGCGGCGGCATAATCGTCGAGGGTGAACACCGCCACCGCCGGTTTGCGGATGGCGAAGGCCGGGGCGGCGACCACCGGCGGCAGCAGTCCCTCGAAGCGCTCACCGGTTTCGGGCAATTCCGCCGAGACGCGGGGAGAACCAGCATGAACCTCGGCGCCGACATGGTGGGCCACCAGCCGGACGATACGCTCGCCATCGGCGGGCGACAGAGTGGCCCCGGTATCCTCCAGCCCGCCCGACAACCGATCGACCCACAGCCGGCCATCGGGATTGAGCATGACCTCGACGATGGCTGGGTCTTCGAGGAAGGTCGCGATGGCCGGTCCCAGCGCCGTGCGCAGCATACGGGCGCCGCGGAGGAAGGCTTCGGAGTGGCGGGAAGCAGCGGCCATGATCATCCCCAGGACGGGCCGACGCACCACGCGTTCGGCGATGGGGATGATTAGAAAAGGCAGAAAACAGCGCGGATCAACAAGGCTGTGGGGGGTGTCGTACCATGGCGTAGGAAAGGCGGCGATCGGCGGAACTGCCGCGTTCCAAGCCTATGGGTTCTCGTTCTCCAGCCCCTCCCCGACGATCCCTGCTCCGGCAATATCGCGGGAGCGTTCTTTGAGGAAACCATCCCCCACGGCAAGCCGCCGCCCCAGCGCTTCGACGAATCCTTCGAACCGCTCGGCTCCCTTCGCCTTGGCCGAGGCTTGCGCGCTGTCCGGCAGCGGCGGGGTGATGGTCAGCCAGAAGCGAATGAACAACGAAACGGTTTCCCCCAGGATGGACAGATCCTCGTCCAACCCATCGATCTGCCGACCCAGCTTGTCCATGCGACGGGTGAAGGCGGCTTCGCGCCGGTCGGCGGAATCCTCTGACAGGAAGGACGCCACCGCCGCCTCGATAACGGCGGATTTGGAGACATCGCGGCGAAGCGCCAGCGCCTCGACCTTGCGCAACAGATCCGGCTCGAAATAGACGTTCATGCGGCTCTTGTTCTGCATGATGTCCTCCTATAAGTCCAAATCATCGGCCGGATCCATGGTCGCCTGCCGGGCGATGGAACGCAGATTCAGGCGCATCTGGCGGGCCTTGATCGCATCGGCATCCGGTTCGTCATCAAGAATATCGAACTCCCGATCAGGGGTGCGGTCTTCCGGCACGACTTCCTCATGCTCGGGCAAATCAGGTTCACGACGAATACCGCCATTGGCCGAATCATCGTCGTTGGGCGCGGCACTTGCCGCCGGTTTGGCCCGGCGGATTTTGGGAATCGGCAGAGTACGCCAATCATCGGCGGAGATCTGTTCGTCCGGACGATCTCCGGTCAGAACCGGCGGCAGCAAGACCCGCTCCGTAAAGCGGCGATCCTTGTAATAGCGCGCCTTCTTCGCTCGGACCGGAGGACTGCCGGACAGCAGCAGCAATTCGTCGGCGGGCGGGAGTTGCATCACCTCGCCCGGCGTCAACAGCGGTCGCGCCGTCTCCTGCCGACTAACCATCAGATGCCCCAGCCAAGGTGACAGCCGATGACCGGCATAGTTGGTGGAATCGCGCATTTCGGTGGCGGTGCCCAGCGCGTCCGATACCCGTTTGGCGGTCCGCTCGTCGTTGGTAGCGAAGGCGACGCGGACATGGCAATTGTCGAGCACGGAATTGTTGGGACCATAAGCCTTCTCGATCTGGTTGAGGCTCTGGGCAATCAAGAAGCTCTTGATGCCGTACCCGGCCATGAAGGCGAGCGCGGACTCGAAGAAATCCAGCCGCCCCAATGCCGGGAACTCATCGAGCATCAGCAGCAGGCGATGCCGACGATTTTTATCGTGCAAGTCCTCGGTCAAGCGACGGCCGATCTGATTGAGCACCAGCCGGATCAGCGGCTTGGTGCGGTTGATGTCGGAGGGCGGCACCACGAGGTAGAGGCTGACCGGTTTCTGCTCGGCGACGAGATCGGCGATGCGCCAGTCGCAACGGGCCGTCACCTTGGCCACCACCGGATCGCGGTAGAGACCGAGGAAGGACATGGCGGTGGAAAGTACGCCGGAACGTTCGTTGTCGGATTTGTTCAGCAGTTCGCGAGCGGCGGAGGCGACGACGGGATGAACACCAGCTTCCCCCAGATGCGGTGTGGTCATCATGGCCCGCAGCGTTGATTCGATCGGCCGCTTCGGGTCCGACAGAAAATTGGCGACACCGGCCAGCGTTTTGTCCGGTTCGGCGTAAAGGACATGCAGGATGGTGCCGACCAGCAATGCGTGGCTGGTCTTTTCCCAATGGTTCCGCCGGTCGAGGGCCCCTTCCGGATCGACCAGGATATCGGCGATGTTCTGCACATCACGCACCTCCTTGTCGCCACGGCGGACTTCCAGCAGCGGATTGTA
>DATGZW010000074.1:0-4786 GCA_035297005.1 Patescibacteria group bacterium | reverse complement strand
AATCCAAATGCCGTCAGCCAAGCGCCGGCTCCCGCCAGTTTGCGGCTGGCCAGCAGGCGCAACCCGATCAAGACCAGCCCCAGCAGCACCAGCGCCAGCGGCGGCACCACGGCCATGCCGAGATAGACCACCAGCGGATAGGCCAATCCCCCTGCCACCGCCAGGATCAACCATGGGTTAGGGAGCGGCCGGCGCATCCGCCAGCAGCTTTTCAACGCAATCGACCACGTCACCGACCGTGCGCACGGCCTTGAAATCATCGGGCTTGATGCGCCGCCCGGTCATTGCCTGTAGCTTCACCACCAGATCGACGGCGTCGATGCTGTCCAGATCCAACTCCTCGAACAGCTTGGCGTCCAAAGTCACCTTGGCGGGTGGAATCTCGAACAGTTCCTCAAGGAAGCCGCTCAGCTGCGCCAGAATTTCGTCGCGCGTCATCGTCAGTGGTCCCCTTGTTTCGCCGCGATGAAGCGGGCCAGACTGCGCACATTGGCGAAATGCGCTTTGATTTCGTCACTGACCGTTTCGATCGTGATGCCGAAGCGCTGGCGGATGGCGACGCCCAGTTCCAAAGCGTCGATCGAATCCAACCCCAGCCCGTCGCCGAACAGCGCTTCGTCGCTGTCGATGTCCTCGGCTGAAATGTCTTCAAGCTTCAACGCTTCTACGATGAGACGCTTAATATCCAGTTCAAGATCAGACATTTTGTAACTTTTCCGCGTAATACACTTCCAACACCTGGACGATTTTCCGCGCCGCGATGCTGCGGCAGGGATAGCGCACCGACCAGTCCGGAGCAAGGCACTCATCCACCACCAAGCGGTAGACCGGCCGATTTGGGGGAATTCGCCACCACGGCTCGCCCTTGACCAGGGTTGCCGGCTCGCAGGTGATGAATACCGGCTGGATCACAGCCCCGGTCAGCGTCGCCAAATTGGCGAAGCCCCGACGGAAATGCGGCGGACTGCCGGGCAGGCTGCGGGTGCCTTCGGGGAAGATGATCAGGCAATTCCCGGCATCCAGCGCCGTACGGCAGGCCGCCACCATCGCTTCGGGGTCTAGGTCGTTGCGGATATAGCCGGCGCGGCGCATCAGCCCGCCCAACAACCGGTGGTTCCACAGCTCGGCCTTGACGATGCATTGAGTCTTGGGGATCAGCGCCATCAGCATCACCACGTCGAGCAGTGACGGATGGTTGGCGACGATCATACGTCCGCCGCAATCGTCCAAGCGCTCCAGCCCCTCGACCTCCAGGCGCAGCAAGCGCAGCAACTGCAACATCTCGATATAGAAACGGAAGGCGGCGTGGATCAGGAACTGTGCCCGTTCGCGCTGGTGTCCCGGCAGCAAGGCCAGCAGCGGCAGCAAGGTCACCGCCAACAGCCCGCCACCGCCGAAGATGAAGGCGAAAGCGACACCGGTCGCGGCCAGACGCCAGCCATAGTTAAGCCGCCGCATGCCGCCTCCAGCACCACTGCAAACGCTCGCCGGCAGACGTCGCCTCCGCCGCCCCGCTGCGCAGAAAGCCCAGGAAATCCAGCGCGTGCGAGGCCGCGCGCGGCGCATCGGCAACAGCCGGAGCAGTGGTCAACGACATCCCCTCGCCCTCGCCGGCAGCGGCCAGACTCAATGCCACGGCCAAGGGCGGCTCGGCGCCATCGGCATGATCGCCGAACGGTTCGGGCAGCGGCTCGTCACAATGCAGCAGCACCACCGGCTCGGCGGGATTGTCGGCCAGACAGGCCACCGCCTCCATCAGGCCGAAGCAGAAGCTTTCGGAGCCGGCGGCAACGGCGGTATGGCCTTGGCGGTTATGTTGGGCGATGGACAACAGCCCGACCAGCGCGTGATGCACCGACAGAGTGAAATCGGCGGGCGACACCCCATCGCGGCGGATCAGCGCGTCGAGAATCGACAGAGTGCGGCCAAATTCGCCATGCCGCGAGGAAAACACCATGCGGGCCTGGGCAGAGTCAGGCAAGCTCCACGCGGCGCGCAAAGCCTGTTGGCCAAGCGGGCTGACGCGGCGGCGCAGCAGCATCGGCACCGGCCCGACCTCGCCGGCATCAAATCCGGGAGCCCAAGCGGCCCAGCGCTGAATACGGAATTCAAGCGGCTTCACGGCCTCCCCCCGCTCGCCCGCAGCCATGCTATGCTCCCCACTCGTTGACAGCCCCAAACTCTTACCGTTGCGCGCCATCCCCCATGGCTCCCCGCATACGGCGAGGCCGCAGGTTAGCATAGGCGCGGAAGGTTGTAGAGAAGATGATAAACCTCGGCGTGGTGGCCGGTGGCACGCATGAGGCGAAGGCGCTGATCGATGGGTGGGCCTTGCCAGAAGATGTCGCCGCCGCCCGAGCCCGCCCCGACTCCCTGCTGGCCCGCGCCGTCCTGCGCGCCCTGTTGCAGCATTTCAGCGGGTGTCACGGCTGGCATCTGCGCTCCAATCCGCGCGGCAAACCCTTCGTCGTCGATGACAATGGCAAGGCCGGCCCTTTCGTGTCGCTGTCGCACAGCCGGGGAATGGTGTCTTGCGCGGTCAGTTGGACCGGACCCTTGGGCGTCGATGTCGAGCGCCACCGGCCCCGCGATGTCGCCGCCTTGGCCGCTTACGCCTTTGGCCCACGCGAAATCGCCGAGGTTGCGCGCGACGGCGCCTCCGCGTTTTTCCGCATCTGGACCTTACGCGAGGCCATCGCCAAGGCGAGCGGCGACGGCTTGCCCCTGGCCATCGACGGCCAGGATCGCGGCGACGGCGCACCGCTGCAAGGCTGGCTGCGCCGCGACGGCTGGTGGCTGCTGACCGCCCTGCCCCACCCCGGCACCAGCTTAGCCGTGGCTCTGACAGCGGAGCCTGGCGCAAGCGCTCCGTCGCTTGATTGGATCAATATCGCCAGAGTACGACACCCCCGATTGTAACCTCGCGGAATGCCGCTTATCATCGCGCAACCACATTTCAAGGGGTGATTATCAATGAGAAAGTTTGTGATCATCGCGCTGGCCGCGATCGCTCTGGCGGCTTGCCAGACCCAGCCGATTTATCAGCCCGACCACGCCGTGCCGCCGCAGGCCCAAAGCCTGCCGCTGGAGCGCATTGAGGCCCTGATCGTCGAAGCCGGCCAAACCCGCCGTTGGACCTTCGTCCATGTCGGCCCCGGTCATCTGGTGGCGACCCAGCAAGAGCCCAAATATTCGGCCGACGTCGATATCTTCTTCAGCCGCGATTCCTACCGTCTGGCCTATAAGTCCAGCAATGGCCTGGAAGAAAAGGATGGCGTCATCCACCAGCATTACAATATGTGGGTTCGCTATCTGGAATCCGACATCAACCTGCGCCTGAGCAATGCTCCGCTGATCAAATAAGGGGAAATTTTCCCAATCGACGGCGGCGGTCGAGCGGGTATAGTCGGGCCGATGATAAGGTTTCTGACATACGCCCTGCTCTCCGCCGCCGCTCTTATTTGTAGCGTGGTGGCAGTGGGACTGCTGCTGACCGCCCCGGCCCACACGCTGATCGGTCCGCCGCCAGCCGATTTGCAGGCAAGGCAGGTTGTGATCCCATCGCCCTCGGGCGCGCTGTTGCAGGGATGGCTGGTGCCTGGACAGCCCGGCAAAGGCGCCGTCGCCCTGTTCCACGGGGTTTGGCGCAACCGCCTGAGCATGCTGCGCCGCGCCCGCCTTCTGAAAGCCGTCGGCTTTTCCGTCCTGTTGATCGACTTCCAGGCCGCCGGCGAAAGCTCGGGCCAACGTATCAGCTTCGGCCATCTGGAAGCCCTGGATGCGCGAGCGGCCGTCGATTTCCTTCGCCACGAATTGCCCGGCGAGAGGGTCGGCGTCATCGGCGTCTCCCTGGGCGGTGCCGCCACATTGCTGGGACCGACACCTCTTCCCGTCGATGCCCTGGTGGTGGAATCGGTCTATCCTGATATCCGCAACGCCCTCAACAACCGGCTGAGGGTCGTCCTCGGCCCGGTCGGACCGATTTTCACCCCATTGTTCCAGATGATGCTTAAGCCAATCCTGGGCGTAAGCATGGACCAACTGCGCCCCATCAAGGGCATGAGCCGACTGCCCTGCCCGGTGCTGGTCGCGTCAGGCACGGCGGATAACCGCACGCTGCTGTCCGAAGCCCAAGACATGTTCACCCGCGCCCCTGAACCAAAGCGGTTCTGGGCGGTGAACGGTGCCGGGCATGTCGATTTGGAAGAATACGCCCCCGAAGACTATCGGCGCGTGGTCTTGCCGTTCCTGAGAGAGACTCTCGCGCGGCCATAACTTCATTATTTAGAAGGTTGGCTGGGGCGGGAGGGATCGAACCTCCGAATGCCGGTACCAAAAACCGGTGCCTTACCGCTTGGCCACGCCCCACCAGGAAGGGACGGCACCATAGGACAAGATGGGCCGCGATGCAACTGTCAGATACAGCTAAATTACGGAACTAAGGGCGGCTGACCAACGGGGCGGAGGCCAGCCACCAGGAGGGGTGGGCGGAAGCCAGTTGAGCCGCCGCCGCGCAAGCCGCTTGCTCATCCTCGAACAGGCCGAAGCAGGTCGCGCCGCTGCCGGACATGCGGGACAGCAGACAGGCGGGGGTGACGTCGATGGCGTGCAGCACATCGCCGATCATCGGAGCCAGGGCGATGGCGGGGGCGGTCAGGTCATTGGCACGCTGGGCCAAGGCGGCGGCCAAAGCGGCAGTGTTGGCGGGAGCAACCATCAACGGCGCAGGGGCGGAGAAACCGGCGCTGCGGGCCTTGAACACCGAGGGAGTCGACAACGCCACGCC
>DATGZW010000073.1:0-12419 GCA_035297005.1 Patescibacteria group bacterium | reverse complement strand
GCCAGCCTGCGGCAATTGACCAACCGCATCATCAACCGCCAAACCGGGCTGTGGCACCAGGATTGCGAAAAGCTGGCGATCCTGGAAGAGCGGCGGCTGCGTATCCACGCCAGCCAGATGGCGCCCGCCGAGAAGATCTATTGGCTGCTGGAGGACTGCAAGCGCTATGGCACCTTGCCCTTCGCCGGGCTGGCGCGGGCGGGCTTCATCGCCGTGCAGATGCTGCGGTCGCTGGTGTCTACCGGGGTATTCAGCCAGGACGAATACGACGCCTTCATGGGCGGGCTGAGCACCATCGGCAGCGAGCTGGCGCAGGACTCCGCCAGCATGGAACGCGACGCTTTTCTAGAGAAATACGGCCATCTGCGGCCGGGCACCTATGACATCCGCGCGGCGCGCTATGACGAGGCTCCGGATCTGTTCGGCGTGTCCACCCGCATCGGCGGCGCGCCGCCCGAACATCCGCGCTTCGGCCTGTCGCTGCACCAGATGCGCAGCCTGGAGCGGATCATCGCCGAGCATGGCCTGGAGACCGAGGTGGTCGGCCTGTTCGACTTCCTGCAAGCGGCCATCGAAGGGCGGGAGCGGGCTAAATTCGTCTTCACCCGCAACCTGTCCGACGCGCTGATGCTGTTCGGCCAGATGGGCGCCAGACTGGGCTTTTCCCGCGAGGACATGGCGCTGGCCGACATCAAGGTGATCTATGAATTGCAGTCCTCCAGCGACGATGCCGCCACCTTGATCCGCCGCAGCATCGCCCTGGGCCGCGAACGTCACGGCTTCGGCCAAGCCATCGTGCTGCCCGCCGTGATCAGCGTCCCCAGCGATGTGTGGTCGTTCCGCATGCTGGACAGCGAACCCAATTTCATCACCCTGGGATCGGTGACGGCCATGGTGCGCAGCATGGCCGACGGCGTCGAACTGGCCGGGGCCATCGTCTGCATCCCCAGCGCCGATCCCGGTTTCGACTGGATCTTCGGGCGCGGCATCGCCGGGTTGATCACCATGTATGGCGGCACCAATTCGCATATGGCCATCCGCGCCGGAGAGCTGTCGATCCCCGCCGTCATCGGGGCGGGAGAGTTGAACTTCCGCCGCTGGTCGGCGGCGCAGATGCTCAGCATCGATTGTTCCAACCGCAAGGTCGAGGTGCTGCGATGAGCCGCCTTGTCGCCGTCAGCCAGCGGGTAGCCATCGATCCGGCGACCGGTGAGCGGCGCGATGCCCTCGATCAGCGTTGGGGGCCGTTCTTGCAGGCCTGCGGCTTGACGGCGCTGCCGCTGCCCAACCATGCGGATCAGGCGATGGCGCTGGTGGCGGAGGTCACGCTGGCCGGAGTGGTGCTGAGCGGCGGCAACGACTTGGCGGCTTACGGCGGCAACGCCCCCGAACGCGACGAGACCGAACGGCGGCTGGTCGCCTGGGCGCGGCAACACCGCCTGCCGGTGCTGGGCGTCTGTCGCGGCGCGCAGCATCTGGCCCATCTGTTGGGCGGGCGGCTGGAGCGGATCAACGGCCATGCCGGAACCCGCCATCCGCTGCTGCCGAGTGGCCGCGAGGTCAACAGCTACCATTGCTTCGCCATCGCCGAACTGCCCGCCGGGATCGACGTGAGTGCCCGCGCCGCCGATGGCGGCATCGAAAGTTTTCGCTTGTCCGGCGAAAATGTGACGGCGATCATGTGGCACCCCGAGCGGGAAGACCCGCCCAGTCCGGAGGATATCGCCTTGTTTCAATCCCTGTTCGGTGCCGCCGCATGAAAGCGATCATCCTTGCCGCCGGGCGCGGCAGCCGCATGCGCCAGTTCACCGAGGACCGCCCCAAATGTTTGGTCGAAGTGGCGGGGACGCCTCTATTCGACCGCCAATGCGCCGCGCTGACGGCGGCGGGCATCGACGAAATCGGCGTGGTGACCGGCTATATGGGTGAGGCGCTGGCCTCCCGTCCGGTCACCCGCTTCGACAACCCGCGCTGGGCCGATACCAACATGGTTGCGTCGTTGACCATGGCCGCCGCTTGGCTGCGCCAGGAACCCTGCCTGATTAGCTATTCCGACATCTTCTACCAGCCCGACGCCCCGGCGGCGCTGCTGGCCTGCGACGCCGACATCGCCATCACCTTCGACCCCAACTGGTTCTCGCTGTGGAGCCGCCGCTTCGCCGATCCGCTGTCGGATGCCGAAACCTTCCATTGCGACGCCGACGGCAACCTGCGTGAAATCGGTGCGCGCCCGCAGGGGCTCGGCGACGTCGAGGGCCAGTATATGGGCTTGCTGCGCTTCACTCCGGCGGGGTGGCGCTCGGTCGAGGCTTGTCTTGCGGCGCTGGAACCGGCCAAGCGCGACCGCCTGGACATGACCAGCCTGCTCGGCCTGCTGCTGGCGCAAGGCGTCGCCATCCGCGCCGTGCCCGCTCCGTGGAGCTGGGGCGAGGTCGATTGCGAAACCGATCTGGCCCTTTATGACAGAGCCCCGGCGGAGTTCGGTCTGGTCTGAAGGGGGGCTTCAGCGCCAGAAGTGGCGCGGGCCGGCATAGTAGACGGGCGGCGGCGGATAGGGCGAGACGTAGACCACGCCGGGGGAGGGCGGCGGCATGTAGACGGCGCATCCCGACAACGTCAGGCAGACCAACATGGCGACAGCGGCGGACTTGAACATGGAGACCTCCCAGGCTTGGATGCCTAAGACAGGTATGGTGATCCCCAATCGTGGTGACAGCACGGCAGTATTATGGCATAGCCGGTGCGAAGTGTTTCGCTCTGTTTCGGGGGTTTATCCGAAATGGTAGAACAGCTTACGGTGGCCGTCGGTAAAATCGATAATCACCTGTTCATAGGCCATGCTCTCCGGATTATTGATGCATATCGGGGCGTGGGAGTGGCGCAGCACCATGGCAAAGAACGGCGCCAAGCTGGCCTGAACGGACTTCCGGCTGAGCACATAGGTGGGAAAGGTCTCATAGGTCAGGAAGTTCATCACATAGTCGCTGTCGCGCAGGAACTCTTGAACCGCTTCGACCACGCCGAAGCCCATTGATTGGGCTCCCGGGTGGTTGGCGAAGTCATGGCCCAGGATCAGCCCATGTGTCTTCATTTTCGGCGCCCAGCCGCGCAAATCGGCCAGCACGCCGTCGCGGGTGTGCAGCCCATCGATGAAGATCCAGTCGAAGTGATTGTCGGGAAAATCCTCTGCCGCCGCCGGTGAAAAGGAGCGATGCACCTGCACCATATTGAATTTGATGTATCGATCGAACTTGGCGCAGACATCGTGATAGCGGCCGTCGGCGATGTTCTGGGGAACGTTGTTGTCATCGGTCTGATAATCGTCGCGGGGCTGGAATTCCCACGGGTCGATCAGATGCAGCGTCTGCGGGCTGGTGACGTTCAATATCTTCTTCGAGAAATCGCCCTCGGCCACGCCGATTTCCGCCACCACGCCGCCCTTGGGCAGGAACTGGAGGAAATCCACGCGAGATATCTGAAGAACGTACATTCTCACCACCCAATGATCATCGACGGCCCCAGGTATAGCCCATTCGGCCTGCGTGGTCGTCATCTCCGAGTGATCGACGGCGCTTAATTGCCTTCGAAGGTCGGCTCGCGGCGGCGCGGCGGGTAGCCTGACGTGTGGTCGTGGCCTTCCGCCGCGCGGGCGGCGATGAGGCTGACGTTCTCTTGGATGTCGAAGATGGCGGCGGCGACGCCGAAAATCGTCGCAGCGCCAGCCGCGCCGCAGACCACGCCGATCATCCCGCCGATAAAGCGCGGCATGGTCAGAATGTTCCACGCATAGTGATCCATCGCCCCGCCGATATTCCAGCCGATCACCAGACCGGCGAAGACGACGGACAGCGCGCCGAACACGACGGAGGCCCGCCCCCAGGAAATAAGCCAGTCGATCATGCCCACCTTCATTGTCAGGTCGGGAGGCGATAATGGAGGCTGCTCCCCTTGGTTGCATCATCCGCTATTGGCTTCTCCTGTTCAAAGGGGCGGGGCAGGGGGCGTAATATCGCCATTCCGGTGCGAACGGCAGTATCAAACGCCAAGACGATGGGCTAAAGTTTCCATTCCGCTCTCTTTTCTGTTCGCGCCGAGATGGTCACCTGTGCTTCTGCTTTCCAGCGTCTGGCGGCTGCCGGTTCGGCGGCGGTCGGCGCATGCCCCGACAACCACGGCGGATCGCCCGAGCGTTTCGGTTATTCCTGGCAGTGCTTCAACGAGTTGACGACAGCGCAGCAGGAACAGTTCCGCCGCTGGACCGCGCTCATCGACCCGCAGACCGGTTGGAGCGGCAAGCAGGTTCTGGATGTCGGCTGCGGAGCCGGGCGCAACGCCTATTGGGCGATGAACCTCGGTGCTGCCGGCGGCGTGGCGATCGACCTTGACGAACGCTCGCTGGACCGCGCGCGGTCCAATCTTGCGCCTTATCCGGCGATGGAGGTGCGCTTCGCCAGCATCTACGACTTCGACGGCGGCGAAGCTTTCGATATCGCCTTCAGCATCGGCGTCATCCACCACCTGAAACAACCGTTGCTGGCCGTGCAGCGCATGGCGGCGGCGGTCAAGCCGGGCGGGCAGGTGCTGATCTGGGTCTATGGCCATGAAAACATGGAACGGTATGTCCGCTTCGCCGATCCCTGGCGCAAGCTGCTATTCAGCCGCCTGCCGATGCCGATGGTGCGGCTGCTGGCGCATGCCCCGGCAATGGCGCTGTGGTGCGGCCTGCGGCTGATGCGGACGCGGTTGGAGTATTTCCGCCTGCTGCGCGGCTTCGGCTATCGCCACCTGCACCACATTCTTTTCGATCAAATGCTGCCGCGCATCGCCCATTACTGGCGTCGCGACGAGGTGCTGGAACTGATGACCCTGGCCGGGTTGACCGAAATCGAGCTGGCTCCGGTCAACGGTATGTCGTGGGTGGCGCTGGGGTGCAAGCCGTCGGGCGGGCAGGGATGACGGAGATGACGGAAACGCGGGGGACGATGTTCAAGACCATCGTCCTGATTACCGGCGAGGTCGAGCAGCCGGTGCTCGGCGATCTTTTCCGCCAGCATAATCCCGCCCTGGAGATTTGCCCGGTGGTCAGCGCCAAGGATCTGGCCGGACTTGACCCGGCGCTGTGGCCGACCGCCCGCATCATCGGCTTTTGCACCGACGTACTGGTGCCGGCGGCGGTGATCGCCGCCACCGGCTGGGGCGCCTACAATTTCCATCCCGGCTCGCCCGACTATCCCGGTTGGGCGCGGTTCGCCTTCGCCGCCTATCGCGGCGCCAGCCGTTTCGGCGCCACCGCCCACGAGATGGCCGCGCGCGTCGACAGCGGCGCCATTATCGATGTGGAATTGTTTGACGTTCCCGGCGGCTGCGAGCCAGACCAGTTAATGGAGTTATCCTACAGCGCCCTGTTCCGCCTGTTCCTGCGGCTGGCCGAACCCTTGGCCACCAGCGCCGCCGCCTTGCCGAATTGCGGCATCGCCTGGGGAACTGAACGTTGCAGCCGCCGCGCCCTGGCCAAGCTGTGTGACATCCCTGCCAATATCGCAGCCGATGATCTGGCTCGCCGCATCCGCGCCTTCGCCGCCGTCGACGAGTCGATCCGCCCGACGGTGACCCTGCACGGGCATCGGTTCCGCTTGGAGTAGGGCGGCGTCACTTGTTCAACCGGTCGTGCAAATCCGAGAATATGCGGCGGGCCTCATCGAAATCGGCGGCGTTGCAGGGATTGCGGGCGCGCTTACGGTGCAGGGCGGCGACCGCCTCCACCGCTTGATCGCGCACCCATTGGTCATGCGCGGCCCGGCAAGCGGGGCTGCAAAAGCTTTGCGCGCGCGGCTGCGGCGGCACCGCAAGGCCGCACCATAAGCATAAGGCGTCGGACATCACGCCACCTCTTGACTTCATCCGAACTTGGCCCGGCGCGTTATCGCCGCCAACAGCAGGCCGACAGGCCGAATGCTAAAATCAGCCACGTCGACAGTGTGGCGAGGCTCACGCGGTTCTTCAAAAACCCCATCATGAAAGCACCTGTCCCGTTCTATCGGTCCGCATATCGGCGAAGCAACAGGTCATGGCCGGAAGCTCATTATCAAGCCCCTCCCCCACAATCGGGGAAGGGGCATTCCCATGGATGGTGGGGCGGTTATTTGTGGTGGTCAAGATCCCAAATCGCCCCTTCGGTCTCGTGCAGGGCCTTGTCGACATGCTCCAACGCCATTTGCTTCAGGCCGTGGACGGTGGGATCATCTTCCTCGCGGTTAACGTCGGATTGGATCTTTTTCAGCAATTCGACGGCGCGATGCAGGCGATCGCTTTTGTCCTTGCCAGCATCGATCGCCGGGTGATCGTGGATGTCTTTGCCATCGTCGATCGCCGCTTTTTTAATTTGCCCAACCGCCGCGCCGATCTGTTGCAGGGCCACGTCTTCATGAGCGCTGACGGCGGCGTCGCCAGGACGATGATCGATCAGCCAATAGGCGGCGCGCAGATCGCTCAGCGCATGAAGGTAAGCAGGGTGCTTTCCCGGTAGATCAGCATGGGCCACAACCGGTATTGTAATTGCCAAGCCAAGAGCAAGACATCTGATGCAGGAAAGAACATTAGTCATTGCAGGTGCTCCATTTTCGTCATCTGTTCAGGGCGCAGTAGCTATCTGTTGGCAGAGAACAGCCTAGCCTTCAGCCATAATGACTTATTTAATCGCCAATGGTGGCGGCAATAAGGTCTGAACATGCTAATCCCACCCGCCCGCTTTGGGGTGAGGTGAGAGATGCCGAGTAAGAAAAAGCAAAGGGCCGGTCCGCTTTCGCGTCCGGCCCTGCCAAGGCTTTGAAAAGCCTCTGGAAAATGGTGCTGTCGAAGGGAATTGAACCCCCGACCCCGTCCTTACCAAGGACGTGCTCTACCCCTGAGCTACGACAGCGTATCTTCTATCTCTACCCCGCCGATGCTCCGTCCGTGTCCGGCGGCGGCGAGGCGCACCTTTTGCCACAGTGGATCGGAGGATGCAAGCGCATTTAAATATAGTTTCGACAAAGCTTGCCGCAGGCGGCTTGACGGGGCCGCGCGGGTCTATGCACAGTGCGGCCCGTGACGCATTGCAAACCCAAGGATACCAGGGCATGAACGACGACGGACGGCCGCGCGGCGACAAGGTTAAGGCCGACGAAAAACAGCAGCGTCTGGCCGAAGCCTTGCGCGCCAATCTGCGGCGGCGCAAGTCGCAGGCGCGGGCGCGGGCCGATTATGCGCCGCCCGCCGAAGGGGGTAACGCCGAGGGGAACGGGGAGACCGGCGGCGGCGAGCCCTCTGCCTTGTGATACTGGGTCTTGTGGGGGGCGTTTTCCTGCGCTACAAACCCCGATTGCCAAGGGGAGCCTCCGACAAATGCCCGTCATGCCCGATAGCTGGATTCGCGAACAAGCCAACACCAAAGGCATGATCGAGCCGTTTACCGAGAAATTGCAGCGCGAGGGCGTGATTTCCTACGGTTTGTCGTCTTACGGCTATGATGCGCGGGTGTCGCGCGAATTCAAGATTTTCACCAATGTCGATTCGGCGGTCGTCGATCCCAAGGACTTCAATCAGAAATCCTTCGTCGATCGTGACGGCGATGTCTGCATCATCCCGCCCAACAGCTTCGCCCTGGCGCGCACCGTGGAATATTTCCGCATTCCGCGCGACGTGCTGGTGATCTGCCTGGGCAAATCGACCTATGCCCGCTGCGGCATCATCGTCAACGTCACTCCGCTGGAACCCGAATGGGAAGGCCATGTGACGTTGGAGTTTTCCAACACCACCCCCCTGCCGGCCAAGATTTACGCCAACGAGGGCGCCTGCCAGTTCATCTTTCTTAAGGCGGACAAGGTATGTGACATCTCGTACGGCGATCGTGCCGGCAAATATCAAGGGCAGAACGGCGTCACCCTGCCGCGCTTGTAAGCGCGGCGTCGGCGTCTCTTTTCAGGACATAGAAAGCAGATGGACAAGATCCGGATCGTCGGCGGCACCCCGCTTCGCGGCGTCATTCCCATTGGCGGGGCCAAGAACGCCGCGTTGACGCTCATGCCGGCCTGCCTGCTGACCGACGAGACGCTCAGCCTGTCCAACCTGCCGCATCTGGTGGACATCACCACCATGGCCAATCTGTTGGCCCAGCATGGCGTGTCGATGTCGCTGAACGGCCATGCGCCCAATGGCGGCCCCACCGGCCGCGTGCTGGAGCTGTCGGCGGCGAACATCACCAGCACCACCGCGCCCTATGATCTGGTGCGCAAGATGCGCGCCTCGGTTCTGGTGCTGGGGCCGTTGCTGGCCCGCTTCGGTCAGGCCAAGGTGTCGTTGCCCGGCGGCTGTGCTATCGGCACCCGTCCGGTCGATCTGCACCTGAAGGCGCTGGAGGTCATGGGCGCCCGCATCGACGTTCAGGGCGGCTATATCCTCGCCGACGTGCCGGGCGGCCGCTTGCATGGCGGACAGGTGATCTTCCCGCAAGTCACCGTCGGCGGCACCGAGAACATTCTGATGGCGGCCTCGCTGGCCGATGGCGAGACCATCATCACCAACGCCGCGCGCGAGCCGGAAGTCATCGATCTGGCCAATTGCCTGGTCGCCATGGGCGCGCAGATTACCGGCATCGGCACGCCGACCATCCGCATCCAGGGCGTCGAGCGTCTGCATGGCTGCCAGTATTCGGTTCTGCCCGACCGCATCGAGACCGGCACCTACATGGTCGCCGCCGCCATCACCCGTGGCGATATCGAACTGATCGGGGCGCGCCGCGACCTGATGCAGTCGGTGGACAAGGTGCTGATCGAAGCCGGCGTCGAGATCGAGGACACCGAGCGCGGCTTCCGCGTCAAGGCCGAGGGCCGCAAGATCGTCGGCGTCGATATCATGACCGAGCCCTATCCGGGCTTCCCCACCGACATGCAGGCGCAGCTGATGGCGCTGCTGGCCACCGCCGATGGGGCCAGCATGATCACCGAGACCATCTTCGAGAACCGCTTCATGCATGTGCCCGAGCTGACCCGCATGGGCGCGCGGGTCAATGTGCATGGCTCGTCGGCCATCGTGCGCGGCGTGCCCAAGCTGTCGGGCGCTCCGGTGATGGCGACCGATCTGCGCGCGTCGGTGTCGTTGGTGCTGGCCGGTCTGGCCGCCGAGGGCGAGACCGTGGTCAGCCGCGTCTATCACCTGGATCGTGGGTACGAACGGGTCGAAGACAAGCTGGCCGCTTGCGGCGCGCAGATTGAACGCATCAAGGGCGCCGAAGCGGGCGAGTGATCGCCCTTCAGCCGGCGGCTTGAGCAGGGATAAGGGCGCGGCGGCGCGGCGGCGCTATGGTTTTCCGGTCTTAGGGGAGCCAAACAATGTCCGTCCGCCGCCTTTTCGTCCTGTTGCTTCCGCTTGTTCTGGCCAGCCTGCCGGCGCGGGCGGCCTCCGAAGAGGCGCGGGAGCTATACTCCCGGCTGTGCGTTCAGCATGGCGCCGAAGCGGCGATTACCGCTGGGGCCATGACTCTTGGCCCCGATATCCCCAAGATTTGCCGCAACGAAGCCGAACGGGCCTTTCCCGACCAAGCGCCAGCCCTGCCGGTGGCGCAGTGCGCACCTTTGCCGTTGGCGGGGTTGCAGGCGATGTGCCAACAGATGCTGCCTGACGCGGCGCGGGCGGCGGCGTTCTGCCCCGGTTTTGCCGCCGCGCGGGCAGGCGAGTCCGCGCTGTTGAGCGGCGAGCAAATCCCCGACTGTCCCGGCAGCTTCTACATGGTGCTGACGGAAAGCTGCGTGCGTCTGGCCGACGAGCGTAGCGGCTCGCCGCAGCAGGACGGCGTATGCCTGTTCACCGCTCGGGGCGAGCAGCCGATCATTGCGCCGTTGCAGACCAAGGCGGCGATCAACGATATCGCGGACGACCTGATGCGGCGGCGATTTCCCATCGGCACCCCGGTCGCAGCCCTGGTCGAGACTTTGACCGCGTCGGGCTTCACCTGTGACCCGGCGACGGCGCTGGAGGGGGCTTGCAATGGGTCGCAAACGGCGCTGGCCTTCGCCCGCCGCCGTTTCTCCAGCATGGCGAACTTGAACTGGGGTCTGCGCTGGAAAGCCGGCGCCGATGGCCGCGTCGAGCGGCTGCGGGTGACGTTATTTCCCGTCCATCTCTAGCTCGTCCATCAGCATCGGCAGAGTGAAGCTGACGGTGCAGCCGTCGCCGCCATTGCTGTCGATCCAGATGCGGCCGCCATGCGCTTCGACGATGCGTTTGCAGATGGCCAAGCCGATGCCGGTGCCGGGATAGCTTTCGGGGCCGTGCAGGCGGCGGAACGCTTCGAAGACGCTGTCGGCATGTTCGGACGGGATGCCGATGCCGTTATCGGCGACCGAGAGGCGCCAGAAGCCGCCGCTGGCATGCGCTGATACCTCGACTCGCGGCGCGCGGGCGTCGGCGCGGAACTTGATGGCGTTGCCGACAAGGTTGACCAGAAGCTGACGCAGTTGCGCCGGATCGCCACGCACCACCGGCAAAGGCCGGCTTACCATGATGGTGGCGTGCGCCGCGTCGATGGCCGCTTCAAGGTCGGCCAGAACGTGATCGAGCAAGGGATCCAGCGGCAGTGTCTCGAATGGCGCGGCTCTGGCGTCGAGGCGGGAATAGTTCAGCAATCCCTGGATCAGGGCGCGCATGCGCAGGGCGCCGCCGATCAGGAAGCTCAGATATTCCTGCCCCGCGCCCTGCAACAGATCGGCGTATTGGCGTTCCAGCAACTGCGCATAGCTGCAAATGGTACGGCAGGGTTCCTGTAAATCATGCGCGGCGACATGGGCGAAGCGCTCCAAATCGATATTCGAGCGTTCCAGCTTGGCGGCGGTCAGGCGCAGCAGTTCTTCCTGCCGCTTGCGTTCCGAGATGTCGCGGCCGACGATGATCAGGCAGCGCTGGCCGTCGAGCACGGCGATTTCGGCGGACAGTAAGCCGATGAAGATCTCGCCGGTCCTGCGGCGGACGCGGGATTCGAAATCGACAAGATGTGGGGTGGCGGCCAAAGCGGCGAGGAGGCGCTCGCGCTCGGCGGTGGTTTCCCAAATGCCGATGTCCAACGCGGTGCGGCCCAGAACCTCGGCCTTGGAAAAGCCGGTGATGCGCTCGAATGCCTCGTTGACGTCCAGATAGCGCCCGCTGTCCAGCTGAGTGATGGTGATCAGGTCGGGGCAGGCGCGGAATACCGTGGCGAATTTAGCCTCGGATTGCTGGAGCGCGGTTTCCATGTTGGGCGGGTCGGCGGGCATTGGGCCTCACGGGATGGCGCGACTCTGCGGGCGCGTGCGTGGTACTTTAGTCCATACGTTAATTCGCGTCAGGTGTAATCGCGCCCCTCGCGCATCGGATCGCCGGGACTGTTCCAAAGCTTTCCGTCCCTGGCTGCTTGCGGTGCAGGGTGGAAACCCTGTAAATACCAAATTCACTTTCGCGTGGACGGAAATTGTGACGAGCGTGGACAAATTGGTGCTGGCCCTTCCCAAAGGGCGGATTCTCGAAGAAGCGATGCCGCTGGTGCGTGCCGCCGGTATCGAACCCGAAGCCGACTTCGACAACCCGAAGTCGCGCGCTCTGCGATTCCGCACCAATCATGCGCATATCGACATCATCCGGGTGCGTGCCTTCGACGTTGCCACCTTCGTCGCTTTCGGCGCGGCGCAGATGGGCATTGCCGGCAACGACGTGCTGATGGAATTCGATTACCCCGAGATCTACGCGCCGCTCGATCTGGGCATCGGCAAATGCCGCCTTGCCGTGGCCGAGGCGGTAGAACTGGCCGGCGAGGATGATTTGGCCCGCTGGAGCCATATCCGCATCGCCACCAAATACCCCGCCATCACCGCCAAGCACTTCGCCGAGCGCGGCGTGCAGGCCGAATGCGTCAAGCTGAACGGTGCCATGGAGTTGGCTCCCAGCCTGGGGTTGTGCCGCCGCATTGTCGATCTGGTGTCCACCGGCTCGACTCTGAAGGCGAATGGGCTGGTGGAAATCGAACACATCGCCGATATCAGTTCGCGCTTCATCGTCAACCGGGCCGCTCTCAAAACGCGTCCGGAAGAGATGGCGGGTTGGATCGAGCGTTTCCGGGGAGCCACCAATGCCGCGTGAACTGGTTCTCGGCAGCCCTGATTTCGAGGCCGCTTTCGCCCAATTGCTGGACGACAAGCGCGAGACCTCGGCTGACGTCAATGCCGTGGTCGGCTCGATCCTGGCCGATGTGAAGCAGCGCGGCGACGCGGCGCTGGTGGAATACACCAACCGCTTCGACCGCCGCAACACCACCCCCGAAGCGCTGCGCGTCACCGTCGCCGAAGTCGATGCCGCCGTCGCCGCTTGCGAGCGCGATACCTTGTCGGCGCTGGAAATGGCCGCGTGGCGGATCG
>DATGZW010000072.1:0-2979 GCA_035297005.1 Patescibacteria group bacterium | reverse complement strand
GCCGCGTTCAGGCGCGCCCAGCGCTCCGCCGGTGCAAGCCCAAGCGCCGTTCACCCCAGCCTGGGGCGGCGCGGCACAGCAACAGCAGATGCCCGGCAGCGGGGCCGGCAGCTTCCTGCGTAGCGCCGCCAGCATGGCGGCGGGCGTGGCGGGCGGCACCTTGATCGCCGAAGGACTGTCGAGCCTGTTCGGCGGTCACCACAGCGGCTTTGGGAGCTTCGGTGGGGGCTCGCCATGGGGTGGCGGGAGCGGTCCCAGCGAGATCGTCGAGAACACCACCGTCAATAATTACTATGACGGCCAAGGCGCGCAGGACGCCTCCTCCTCCGACGATGATAGCGGCGTGCAGGATGCGTCCTACGACGACGGTGATTTCGGCGGCGACGACACCACGGACGTTTAACCGGCGTATCATTGTGCGCTCCCTCTCCCGAAATCGGGAGAGGGCTGGGGTGAGGGACGCGTGAAGCGCGTAAGCCACTGATGCCGGGACTCTTTTTAGAAAGGCTCCCTCACCCCCTAAATCCCCCTCTCCCGATTTCGGGAGAAGGGGACTTCGACTGAACCTCCAACCTCAGCCAGCGACGAACTCGATGCCGACGCCCAAGGAGTCCTCGGGGGCAATGGCGATGTGGTCGGTTTTACGCCGCGACCTTACGCCGTTGGCCTTGAGAACAGCGGCGGCGCGGTCCAAATCGGCCACGGCGATGGTCAAAGCAGCCAAACGCGGCGCTTCGGGCGGATCAATGTCGATGTCGGGATGCAGATGGTCGAAGCCGTCCGGCGTCACCAGATAGATCAGGCCGCTGCCGGTATGCACCGTCACCATGTCGTCGGTCGGAGTACAGGCGGCGGCGCCGAACAGGCGGTCATAGGCGGGCATCGCCTCGATCGGATGATCGACCACCACCGTCAGCGAGACGATGCCGGTAGCGCCGTTGGGATGCGCCAGCCATTCCGGCCGCCGCATCAATTCGGGCGTCAGATGCTGACCAAGAAACGACGACAACCCCGGCGTGGTGCCTTCAGGCAGGGCAACGACGCTGAAGCGTTGCGTCACTTCACCCTCGGCCACCTCCAACCGGCGCGACAAGGCCGAGGGCGGCTCAGCGGCGATGCCGGCGCGGCGCAGCGAGGCAAAGGCCGCCTCGGCATCGGTGATGGTCAGCCCTGCGGCCATCAAGCCTTCGCCCTGCGCCTCGATAAAACCGCCGACGCGCCGTGCCGCAAAGCCTTCACCGACCGGGGCGATCATTTCGACATAGCCGTGACCGAACATCAGACAATGGTTGGCCGTGCCCCATTCGGCATGGCCGCCGCGCGGGCTGGCGACGAAGCCCAACCGGTCGAACACCTGGGCCGCGCCGGCCAAATCGCGTACCGCAAGCAGGACATGATCGATGCCGGTGATGGAATGGGCCATGGAGTGAACCTCGTCAGCGCGATGAAGGGGGAAGGTGAGCGGCGGTCAGGCGTCCTTGCCCGGTGCGGTGAACGCTTCGCCATAACCTTTGAACTTTTCCAGGACAATGTCCATTTCGCCGTCGGACAGCAGGATCGGTTCGCCGATTTGCAAAGCGCGCCAATAGCCCTCGGCCAGTTCCTCGACTTCGACGGCCAGGGCCATCGTCGCTTCCAGGGTGACGCCGGTGGCGATCATGCCGTGATTGGCCAACAGGCAGGCGCGGCGGCCCTCAAGCGCCACCAGCGCCAGATCAGATAGTTCCTGCGTGCCATAGGTGGCGTAGCCGGCACAGCGGATGTCGCGCCCGCCGGCCTTGGCCACCATGTAGTGATAGGCAGGAATGGTCTTATGCAGAACCGCCAGCGCCGTGCAGAACGGCGCATGGTTGTGCACCACGGCGTTGATCTCGGGCCGCGTGACATAAAGGTCGCGGTGAAAGCGCCATTCCGACGACGGCGCGCGACGCCCCTGGGCATGGCCCTCCATGTCCATCAACGCGATGTCTTCGGGGTGAATCTTCTGCGG
The DNA here is from genome assembly GCA_035297005.1 of Patescibacteria group bacterium. Classification (GTDB taxonomy): domain Bacteria; phylum Pseudomonadota; class Alphaproteobacteria; order Rhodospirillales; family Magnetospirillaceae; genus DATGZW01. The sequence continues at coordinate 989 of DATGZW010000072.1, read as the reverse complement.
CGGCAGGCCCGACGGAGTGATGAGGAACCCATCTTCCCAGCGTACGCTGATATTGCCCGCCGTCCCCTTGTTCAAGCCAAGCTGCACCAGCTTGGCCGAGGCATCGACGATATTGAGGCGGTGGCGGGTGGTGCGGATCATCGGTTCAGACATTCGGACGCCGTTCGGGATAAAGGGACAACAAGCCGTCGCGCGAGGCCGGACAGACGCCGCGTTCGGTGATCAGCCCGGTGACCAGGCGGGCTGGAGTCACGTCGAAGCCGTAATTGATCGCCGGACTGCCGTCGGGGGTCAATTGCACCTGCACAATGCCGCCTTCGGCGGCGCGGCCAGCGATGTGGGTGACCTCGGCGGGGTCGCGTTCTTCGATGGGGATCTCGGCGACGCCGTCGTCCAGGGTCCAGTCGATGGTTGGGCAGGGCAGCGCCACATAAAACGGCACGCCGTTATCATGCGCCGCCAGCGCCTTGAGATAGGTGCCGATTTTGTTGCACACATCGCCCGAAGCGGTGGTGCGGTCGGTGCCGACGATGCACAAATCGACCAGACCATGCTGCATGATGTGGCCGCCGGCATTGTCGACGATGACAGTGTGGGGGATGCCCTGCCAGTTCAGCTCGCGCGCCGTCAGGCTGGCCCCCTGGTTGCGCGGGCGGGTCTCGTCGACCCACACATGCAGGGGAATCCCCGCCTCCGCCGCCTTGTAGACCGGAGCCAAGGCGGTGCCCCAATCGACGGTGGCCAGCCAGCCGGCGTTGCAATGGGTCAGGATGTTCATCCGGGTTGCCCCCGCCGCCTTGCGCTTGGCCCATAGCGCGGCGATGACGGCGGCTCCGTGTTCGCCCAAGGCGGCGTTGTTGGCGACGTCGTCATCGGCGATCACAGCGGCGCGGGCATAAGCGGCGGCGCGGCGCTGAGCCGCCGGCAGCGGGGCCAGCAGCGCCCGCATGTCGTCGAGCGCCCAACGCAAATTGACCGCCGTCGGCCGT
>DATGZW010000071.1:0-13713 GCA_035297005.1 Patescibacteria group bacterium | reverse complement strand
GGCGGCGGCGCTTTCGGGCTGATCGAGCGCAGATAGGCAATCGCATTCGCGCGGTCGTCGCCCGACGGCAAACCGGGAAAACCCATCTTAGTGCCGGGGGCAAAAGCGCTGGGCTTGGTGAGGAATTTATCGAGATCCTCGTAGGTCCAAGTCCCGCCCAAGCCCTTCACGGCATCGCTATAGGCGAAGCCCGCCATGCTGCCCTTGGGCCGCCCGACCACGCCGTACAGGTTCGGCCCGACGCGGGTGCCGCCGCCATCGGTGAAGGTGTGGCACGAGGCGCATTTCTTTGTCACCTCCTGCCCCTTCTCGGCCGAGGCGCTGGCCAGCCGTTGCGCCAAGGGGCGTTCCGGCGAGGCCGCGGCGGCAGCCGGCTCGCTCGCCGCCGGCTGAGGAGCAGCCTTCGGCGCCACCGCCGCCATATGTTGTGGGCTGGCCGGCTTGGGAAACAGCGCGTCGATGCCCATGTTCAGACCGATAACCAGAATCAACGCCAACAAGACCGCCCCGGCGATCTTTTGAAGGGTAATGCCCATGGTTTTTCCTCAGCAGACGATCATCGTTGCATGCGCAGCCGTGCCACGCGGATTTACCGGGGCGAAGGGGGTTCCACCGTCGCGCCTCCCGATATATGGTTACTCGGCTTTAACTTCATAGACGCCACTCGCCATGTCCGCCGCACCCAATCCTGTTGTCGTCATTCCCGCCCGCATGCACGCCACCCGCCTGCCGGGCAAACCGCTGGCCGACATCCACGGCGAGCCGATGATCGTCCATGTCTGGCGCCGCGCCGTCGCCGCCGCCGTGGGGCCGGTCGTCGTCGCCTGCGGCGAGCAAATTATCGCCGATGCGGTCATCAAGGCCGGCGGCAACGCGGTGATGACCCGCGCCGATCATCCGTCGGGATCCGATCGGGTGTTTGAAGCGGTGCAGGCCTTCGACCCCGACGGCAATTTCAACGCCATCATCAATGTCCAAGGCGACCTGCCGGCAATCTCGCCCGAGGCCATCCGCGCCGCCTTCGAGCCGCTGAACAATCCGGATGTCGATATCGCCACCCTGATCGTCGAAATCACCGACGAGGCCGAGCGGCACAATCCCAACGTGGTCAAAGCCGTGGTCGCCCTGGCCGAGGGCCAGAAAATCGGCCGCGCGCTGTATTTCAGCCGCGCCGCCGTGCCCACCGGCGACGGCCCGCTGTATCACCATATCGGCCTTTACGCGTACCGCCGCGAATCGCTGGCCCGCTTCGTCTCGCTGCCGGTCGGCGTGCTGGAAGCGCGCGAGCGTCTGGAGCAGTTGCGCGCTTTGGAAAACGGCATGCGCATCGACGCCCATCTGGTCGATACCGTTCCACTGGGCGTCGATACCGCCGCCGATCTGGAACGCGCCCGTCACCTGCTGGCCCGGTTGCACTGACACCTTCATGACCGACATCCTTGACCCCGCCAACGCCATCGCCTTCCAGGGCGAGCCCGGCGCTTATTCGCATCTGGCCTGCCGCAGCGCCTTCCCCGCCATGCAGCCCCTGCCCTGCGCCGCCTTCGAGGACGCCTTCGACGCCGTACTGGAAGGCCGCGCCAAGCTGGGCATGATCCCCATTGAAAACTCGCTGGCGGGGCGCGTCGCCGACATCCATACGCTGATGCCGAAAGCCAAGCTGCATATCATCGGCGAGCATTTCGAGCGGGTGAACCATCATCTGCTGGCGGTCCCCGGCACCCGGCTGGAGCAAATCAAGACCGTCCGCAGCCATGTCCATGCCTTGGGCCAGTGCCGCAATTTCACCCGCGCCCACGGCATCCAGCCTGTGGTCGCCGCCGACACCGCCGGTTCCGCCGCCGAAGTCGCCGTGCGCGGCGACCGCTCGGTCGGGGCCATCGCCTCGGAACTGGCTGGCGAGATCTATGGCCTGGAGTCGCTCGCCGCCAACATCGAAGACGCCGAGCACAACACCACCCGCTTCCTGGTAATGTCGCGCGATGCCGTCCATCCGATCCCGCATAACGGCCCCTGCATCACCACCTTTGTCTTCCGCGTGCGCAACGTGCCGGCGGCCTTGTACAAGGCGATGGGCGGTTTCGCCACCAACGGCGTCAACATGACCAAGCTGGAGAGCTATCAAGTCGGCGGCACCTTTACCGCCACCCAGTTCTATGCCGATGTCGAAGGCCATCCCGAGGAAACCAACCTGCGCTTGGCCTTGGAAGAACTGGAGTTCTTCTCCCGCGAAGTCCGCATCCTGGGCGTCTATCCGGCTCATCCATTCCGCTTCGGCACCCGCCAAGCCGCCGACTGAACAGCGCAAAGTCGCCGGGCAATATCCATGCGATATCGCTCGGCGTTTTCACCTGTACAGAGCAAGACGACAACCAGCGCACTAGTCCGAAAGTCGCAGTGCCCCCTCGATACTCTAGGTATTGTGTTAAGGTTAGCTTACCGCCGCAATAATGTGTGGAAAGGCGTCGAGCGAAACCTTACCTTAGGGGAGACGAGCCGATTTGGGAGGGACACCTCACATGGGTCACCACTACCGCCCCGCATTGTTCATCGAACCGACATGCCGAGCATCGGCACGTCGAGTCTTCGACGCTCTCGTCTTCTCTTCCGGTCATCGTCCGCCAGAGCCTCCCCCACTGGGAGGCTTTTTCTTTGTCATCTTCTCGATGGAGTAGCCTCATGGCCAAGCGTCCGCGCCAGTCCGTCCTGACCCGACCCGACAATAACGTGCATCCGTTGCATGGAAGCAAAGGGCGTTCCGAGTGGAGCCCCTTGGGCGACGACCAAAGAGATCAAAGCTACGTCAAGAAAGTGCGCCCGCAGAGCGCTAATCAACAAGCCATGCTGGACGCCATGGACGAAAACAATCTGGTGGTGGCGCTGGGTCCGGCAGGCACCGGCAAGACCTATCTGGCCATTTCCGCCGCCGTCGAAGCCCTGGATGAAGGCCGCGTCGGCCGCATCGTGCTGACCCGCCCGGCCATCGAAGCCGGCGAATCGCTGGGCTTCCTGCCCGGCACGCTGGAAGACAAGCTGGCTCCCTATCTGCGGCCACTCTATGACGCGCTGTCCGACCGCATGGGCGGCAAACGTCTGCGCAACAGCCTGTCCGACGGCTCCATCGAAATCGCCCCGGTGGCCTATATGCGCGGCCGCACCCTGAACAACGCCTTCGTCGTCATCGACGAGGCGCAGAACTGCACCTATGGCCAGATCAAGATGCTGCTGACCCGCCTGGGCTGGCATTCCACCATGGTCCTGACCGGCGACCCCGACCAGACCGATTTGCTGCCCGGCATCTCTGGTCTGGCCGACATCGCCCGCCGCCTGGGCACCTTGCCCGATGTGGCGGTGGTGCAATTGGCCGACAGCGACATCGTCCGCCACCCGCTAGTGGCCTCGATGCTGACGGTTCTGTAAAGACGAGCGGCCACCGTTCCTCGGTGCGGGGAACGGTGGCCAATCCTCCGCAGCGCTTGCGCGGGGCGGTTTCGGCGATGTACTTAAAAGCCCATCAATTGACTCGGCCCGCCGGGAACCATCATGGCTTTTACGTACGTCGTCTGGAATCCGCGTTTGGCGGTCGGTAATTCGGTGATCGATTACGATCACCAGATGCTCATCAACCTGACCAACGAGGCCTGTGCCCGCGTCCTGGCCGGTGACGCCAGCGCCGAGGAGATTACCTTAGTATTTGACCGTCTGGTCGAATACGCTCACCGGCATTTCGCCCGCGAGGAAGAACTGTTCCGCAAGGCCGAAAAATACCCGGCCGAGGCCAAGCAACGCCATGTGACGATTCACCGCGAATTGGAACGTCTGCTGGGCGAGATCGCCGTCAAGCTGACCCACGATCCGTCGCTGATCGCCCTGCCCGCCTTTTCGCTGTTCCTGCAAAACTGGCTGATCCAGCACATCCAGAAATACGACTTCGGCTATCGCCACCTGCTGTGAACGCCGTTAGCGCCGACGGGTCAGAACCCCTTTGCTCTTCTGCGTCTCGGCGGCCAGCATGGCCTCGACATGGCGGCCCTGGAACAGGGTGATGCCGACGCCTTGGCCGCAATCGACGGCCTGCTGATTGTCGCAACGGCACAGGATCGCCCGCGACGGGCCACAGCGGTCGATATAAGAGCTCAGTGTGCTGCCATTGGGCAGGATGCCTTCGACCATCAACGGATCCCAGACGATCTTGACCAGATCGAGACCTAGCCGTTCGCGGTCGACGAAGGGCAGCGATTCGACGTTCACGCCGTCGATGCAGATGCGATAGCCGCGATCATGGGCGAAATCGCGGGCGAACAGGAACGCCCCCAAATCGGCGAACACATCGACTTTTTGTAGCTCCAACACGATGGTCCCGCGCATGCTGGCCTTGATGTTGTCGTCGAAGGTCAGGAATTCAGGCGACAGCAGCGTCTGCACATTCAGATTGATGCTGACATCGCCGGCGACGGTGCGGTCGTCATGCTTGTTGAGCAGCGACAGCACGCGGCGGTCCAGCGTTTCCGTCAATTGCTGGAACAGCCAGGGGCTGGACGCCAGATTGACGTTGGGCAACAGGGTCTCGCGCAGATCGGCGATCGAAATGAACAGCTCGTGAAACACCGGCTGCGGCGGTGAGCCGCCGACGATGGCGCAGACCGCTTGGCGGCGCATCATATTGGCCAGATCGGCGCGGGCCAGATGCTCTTCCAGCTTGCCCAGCATCTGCGGCGTCAGCGGATCGCCCCGGCTGACCGGGCGGGCCATCTGCTTGGAGAATCCCTTGGCAAATTCGTTGGTGCGCCGCTGCTGTTCCTCGGTGGCGACGCGCTGCGCCAATTGCAGCAGGGTTTCGTAATCGCGTTCCAGCAGGAACCAATCGGCGAAGGCCGGCTTGCCGTTGGCGCCTTCGTCCAACAACATCGGATCGTCGCTGAACAGGAAACGCAACTTGACGATGGCCGCTTCGACCTCGTCCAGCACGGCTTCCTTGAAGATGAACACCAGATCGGCATTGGACAGCGAAAATATCTGTCCCTTCAACTGCTTGACCAGGGTCTCGAAGGTGTTGACGGCGATGCGGATATGATGCTCGCGCCGGTTGATCGGCTGCAAGCCCGACAGCCGCACCTGCACGGCGCGCCGCCCGCGTCGATGTTTTTCCAGCTTATGGACATATTCCAGCAGCAGCGTTTCCTGGCCGACCAACCGCTGGGCGATGGCTTTCTGCTGGGGGCTAACCGGGCGCTCGTCGCGGGGCGGAATCATGCGGTGGCCTCCGGCGTGCGGCGAGGTTTGGGCATTCGCATCGACGGCGAGGAATCCAGCATGTCGTTATTGCCGCATTCACTGCGCATCGGTCCGGCGACCACCCCGTGACGGGCGATGCATTGGCCCAGGGTGCAGGCCGAGCTTTTATTGCAGCCGGCCATGGTATAGGCGGCCAGCATCGCATCGACATAGCGCCCCTGGAAGCGCTGAATACCCTGGTTCAGACCCCATTGAATGGCCGATTCGGAATCGCAGCGGGCCAGCAGGATCTTCTCCATGCCCAGCGGAGCCATCGCCGCGGCGGTGATGTCGCCATGTTCGCCCTCGCCCATCTCCGGGCTCCAGGTCACCTTGTAGAGATCGGCGTCGAACTGGGTCACATCCATGAATTGCAGGGTCAGCTCGTTCAAGCCGTCAAGGACCACCTGATGCCCGACCTCGCGCAGGCGCTCACGCGCCGCGTAATAGCCGCGGCTGTCGGCCAGCACGTCCAGCACTTGGAACTCCACCGACAGCGCCGAGCGGGTGCTCTCGCTTTTTTCAAAATCGTCGAACTGCTTGGACAGCACGCTGGCGATGTTCAGATTGAGGCTGAACATATTTGGCCGCTTGCGCAAAGCCATGTCCTGCAAGGCGCTCAGCACCCGCAAATCGAGCGTCTGGCTCAGATGTTGGAACAGCCAGCGATTGCCAAGCAGGTTCATATCGGCGGCCAGCGCCTTTTGCAGCTCGGCCATGGCGATATAGAATTCCTGGAACAACACCTCGGCCGAGGTGCCGTCGATGACGATAGCGGCCTGACGGCGGATCATGCCGGACACGTCGATAGCGGCCAACGCCTCCATCACCTCGCCCAGGCCGGTGGGGTCGATGGGCGGCAGTTCGACGCGCGCCTTGGCCTTGTCGCGGCTGCGCTGGCGGGCCTCTTCGGTGACGGTGCGGGACATGCCCACAAACGCCTCGTAGTCGCTGGTCACGCCAAGGTCGAACCAAGTACAGAAATTATCGCGCCCATCGCCCTTGTCGACGAAGGTCAGCGGATCTTTCGAGAACAGGGCGCGTAGCTTGAACACCATGTTCTCGACGTCGGTGAGGTTGGGATCCTTCAGCATGAAGACGACGTCGGAATTGCCCAGCAGGAACATCTGTCCGCGATAGGCGTTGATCATCGGTTCCAGCATGCGCAAGGCGATGCGGATATGGCCGTCCTGGCGATTTTGCGGACGGAGACGCGACAGATGAACGTGGATCGCCAACCGCCCCTGACGGATGCGATCAATACGTTCCGCGGCACCCAGCAAAAGGCTTTCCTGGGTGACGATTTCGGGACCGGTCGCGCTTGGTACCGGTACGTTCATGTGCTGTCCTGTCCTTTCGTCCAACCCATTTCGGGTTGCTTGCACTGCCCCCCAGCAGCACCTAGTTACAGATAGCATCGCGCATCCGAGGCAACCAGAGGAGAAATGAGCGAAATTCGCGCCCCTGATCGCAATCGCGCCATCCTGGCCCCTCCGGGGACGCGTCTATATGCCGTGGGCGATGTGCATGGCCGTCTGGATTTGCTGAATCGCCTTTTGGCGGCGATTCTGCGTGACGCCGCCAGTTCGCGCGCGCCGCGCCGCGTCATCGTGTTTCTGGGCGATTACGTGGACCGGGGACCGGACTCCCGCCGAGTGATCGAGACCTTGCGGCAAGGGCCGCCGAAGACGCCGCAATGGAGCGGCTTCCGCTGGATCGCCCTGCGCGGCAACCACGAAGAATCATTGCTGCGCTTTCTCGACGATATCGAGATCGGGCCGATGTGGCTGGCCAATGGCGGCTATCCGACGATCCAGGACTATGTCGGCGAGCCGACGCCGCCACCCGACGATCTTGCGGCGCTACAAGAGGCTCTGCGCCGCGCCCTGCCGCTCGAGCATGCGGCATTTTTGAGCGCCCTGCCCACTTGGCATGCCGAGGGCGATTACTACTTCGTCCATGCCGGCATTCGTCCTGGCGTACCGCTCGACCGCCAAAGCCCCGACGATTTGCTGTGGATTCGCCGACCGTTCCTGGTCTCAAGCGCCGATCATGGCAAGCTGGTCGTCCATGGACATACCATCTCGCCCATCCCCGAGGTTCGCCCCAACCGCATCGGCATCGACACCGGCGCCTATGTCACCGGCCATCTGACCGCCCTGGTGGCGGAAGGCGCCGGCTGCCGGTTCCTCACGACCTGACCGTTGTGGTTCCAATTCGGCCGGCACCCCACAATCACCGGTTGATACCACCCATCGAGTTCCTTGGTTTTACTCCCAAAAGTGGGCGCAAAGCTTGGCGCGCGGGTGCGGATACGCTACCGTTCGGCCGCAAGACAGCAGGCCGAGCAGATGGACTCCATGGACAGGACTGGCCAAGCGACATTTTCCACGGCGAGCGATTTCGGCATCGATCTTCCGGTCCTCGCCGAATTTCTCGACGCCATTCCCGCCCATGTCGCCATGGTCGACCGGTCGGGCGCGATCATCGCCGCGAATGCCGCTTGGCGCCGTTTCGTCCTCGACTGCACGGGACGCGAAGACGGCGGCATCGGCCAGCCCTATGCCACCGTCGCCACCTCACCCGCCGCCGAAGACGCCGAAGCGCTTATCGGCGGCCTGCGGGCTGTGCTGTCGGGCGGGCTGGGTAGCTTCGAACTGGAATACTCCTGCCATCGCACGCGCCAGCCGCAATGGTTCCGCTGCCAGATGTCGCCGCTTTTCGACCACAAGACAGGGGACGGTGCTGGCCGCGTGCGCGGCGCCATGCTGCTGCATTTCGACATCACCACGCGGCGGCGGGCCGAGGACTCGGCCATCCACAACACCGAACGCATCGCCTTGATCGCCGATGCGGTACCCGCCCTGGTCAGCTACACCGACAACGATTTGATCTTACGCTTCGTCAACCGCCGCTATGAGGACTGGTACGGTATTTCCGCAGCCCAAATCATCGGCAAAAAGCTGTCAGAGCTGATCGGCAAGGCTGGGTTCCTTGACATCGCCGACCATGTGAACACCGTGCTATCCGGTCAGGAGGTCGAGGTCGAGGGGCAGATTGCCGGAACCCAGCGCTGGTTCCACGCCAGTCTGGTGCCGCATCGCGCCGCCGACGGGCGGGTCGCCGGCTATTTCACCCTGGTCTACGACGTCACCGCCGCCAAAAACACCGAAGCCGAGCTACAGCAAGCCAAGCGCGCCGCCGAAGGCTCGAACCGCGCCAAGTCGGAATTCCTCGCCAGCATGAGCCACGAGTTGCGCACCCCGCTCAACGCCATCATCGGCTTTTCCGAGATGATCTCAACCGAAGTGTGGGGACCGCTGGGCAATGACCGCTACCGCGAATATGCCGACGACATCCACCAGTCGGGCCGCTATCTGCTGGCCTTGATCAATGATGTTCTGGATCTCAGCAAGGTCGAAGCCGGCAAGTTCGACCTGCGTGAGGAAAACGTCGATATCGCCGAACTGATCGGCTCTTGCGGGCATATGGTCGGCGAACGGGCGCGCGGGGCCAATGTCGCTTTGAGCTGCGAGGTCGAGGTGGATCTGCCGGCCCTTTACGCCGATGAGCGGCTGATCCGCCAGATGATGCTCAATTTGCTGTCCAACGCCATCAAGTTCACCCCCACCGGCGGCCGCGTCATCGCCACGGCGCGGCGCACCGCCGAGGGCATGCTGTCGCTGGCGGTACGCGACACCGGCATCGGCATCGCCGCCGAGAACATCGCCAAGGTGCTGGAGCCGTTCGGCCAAATCGATTCCCACCAGGCCCGCTTGCACCAGCATGAGAGCACCGGGCTGGGTTTGCCGCTGAGCAAGCGCTTCGTCGAACTGCATGGCGGCACCCTGGTCGTCGACAGCATCGTCAACCACGGAACCACCGTAACGGCGCTGTTCCCGGAACAACGCCTGCTGGCGAACTGAGCCTTTGACCGCAATCCGCTTGCAAGCCGGCCAGGGTTGGGTTAGCCAAGCCCAGCTTGCAAGACTGGGGCATTACCGATGACCGACCAATCCGTCCTCGCCGCGCGCGTCTCGACCCTCAAGGGCGTGCATATCCTTTGCGTCGGCGATGTCATGCTCGACCGCTTCGTCTATGGCGACGTCGACCGCATCTCGCCCGAAGCGCCGATCCCCGTGCTGCGCGTCTGCCGCGAAAGCGCCATGTTGGGCGGCGCCGGCAATGTAGTGCGCAATCTGGTGGCGCTGGGGTCGCTACCGCATTTCCTCTCGGTGGTCGGCGACGATCTGGCTGGGCGCGACATCACCCGTCAGGTCGGCGAGCATCAGGAGGTCGATCCCTTTCTGATCGTCGAGCCGAGCCGCCAGACCACCATCAAGACCCGCTTTTTCGCCGGCAGCCAGCAATTGCTGCGCGCCGACCGCGAGACATCGGACGCGCTCGACGACTCCAGCCGCCAGCAATTGCTCGACAACGCCGCCAAGCTGTTCCCAGTGGTCGGCGTCATCGTGCTGTCCGATTATGGCAAGGGCGTGCTGACCCGCCCGGTGGTGCGCGGGTTGATCGACGGGGCGCGGGCCGCCGGCAAGCCGGTGATCGTCGATCCCAAGGGCGCCGACTACTCGATCTATGCCGGGGCAACGGTGGTGACGCCCAACCGCAAGGAATTGCATGAAGCGACCAAGATGCCGGTCGGCACCGACGAGGAAATCGTCGCCGCCGCCCGCCATCTGATCGCCACCTGCGGCATCGAAAACGTTCTGGTCACCCGCAGCCAGGACGGCATGAGCCTGGTGTCGGACCAGGGTACGGTGTTCCACCTGCCCGCCGAGGCGCGCGAGGTGTTCGACGTCTCGGGCGCCGGCGATACCGTGGTCGCCACTTTGGCCGCCGCCCTGGCTGGCGGAGCCCCCCTGAGCGAAGCCGCCCGGCTGGCCAATGTCGCCGCCGGCATCGTCGTCGCCAAGGTCGGCACGGCGGTCGCCTATGCCTCGGACTTGATGGCGGCGCTGCACAATGCCGACATCCACGCCGGCGAACTCAAGGTCGCCACCCGCACCGGCGCTGTCGAGTTGCTTGCCCGCTGGCGTCACAAGGGTCAGCGCATTGGCTTCACCAATGGCTGCTTCGACCTGTTGCACCCTGGCCATATCTCTCTGCTGGGGCAGGCCAAGGCCACATGCGACCGCTTGGTCGTCGGGCTAAACAGCGACGCCTCGGTGCAGCGGCTGAAAGGCCCGACCCGCCCGGTGCAGTCGGAAGTCTCACGCGCCACCGTGCTGGCCTCGCTGACCAGCGTCGATCTGGTGGTCATCTTCGACGAAGACACCCCGCTGGAGCTGCTGACCGCCCTGCGCCCCGACGTGCTGGTCAAGGGCGCCGACTACACCGTCGACAAGGTGGTCGGCGCGGATTTAGTCCAGAGTTATGGCGGCAAAGTGGTGCTGGCCGAGTTGGTGCAAGGCCAAAGCACCACGGCGACCATCGCCCGTATGGGCAAATAGGGGAGTACGAACGAGGCGTACTGGAAAGTATGCCTCGCCGCCCCCAATCTTCTTTCCACTGAACTTTATAGAATCGAACATGACCGATAAGCCCAAAGCCGTTGTGCTCCTGTCCGGGGGGCTGGATTCCGCGACCTGCCTCGCCATCGCCAAAAGCCAGGGCTTTGCCCCGCTGGCGATTTCGTTCCGCTATGGCCAGCGGCATCAGGTCGAACTGACCGCCGCCGCCCGCGTCGCCGCCGCCATGGGGGTTTCGCGCCATGTCGTCGCCGATATCGATCTGCGCATCTTCGGCGGCTCGGCGCTGACGTCCGACATCGCCGTGCCCAAGGACCGCAACGAGGCCGAGATGGGCGCGGGCGGCGTGCCGATCACCTATGTCCCGGCGCGCAACACTATCTTCCTGTCCTTCGCCCTGGCCCTGGCCGAGGTCGAAGGCGCGCGCGACATCTTCATCGGCGTCAACGCCGTCGATTACAGCGGCTACCCCGACTGCCGCCCCGACTATATCGAGGCGTTTCAGCGCATGGCCAATCTGGCGACCAAGGCCGCGGTCGAGGACGGACAGACCGTGCGCATCCATACGCCGCTGATTTCGCTGACCAAAGCCGAGATCATCCGCACCGGCGTCGCCCTTGGCGTCGATTACGGCATGACCATCACCTGTTACGATCCGGCCGATGACGGGGCCGCTTGCGGGCGCTGCGATTCGTGCAATCTGCGCCTGAAGGGCTTCGCCGAGGCCGGCCTCTCCGACCCAGCCCCCTATATGGGGAGCCTAACCGCCCCGGTGGCATGAAGGTGGCATGAAGCAGGCCCAGGACGTCCTTAACATCCGCACGCGCGGTCAGGGGCACCACGACATCACCAGCGAGGTGAGCGCCTGGGTGGCGCGCCAAGGCATGCAGACGGGGCTGCTGGTGGTCTACATCCAGCATGTCCTGGCCTCGCTGTCGATCCGCCAGCATTCCGACCATGACGACCTGCACACCTTCTTCCGCCGCCTGGAAGGCGACGAGGACATGGCCCCGCGCCCCTCGCATCTCTATGCAACACAGATTTGCATCCCGTTGCGCGACGGCGCGCTGACCTTCGGAGCGCAACAGGGATTGTTCCTGCTGGAGCAACGCGACAGCGCCAACACCCGCCATCTGGTGCTGCATTTGATCGGCGAATGATGGTGGCTGGAACGATCGTTCTGGCTCCGAATCCCCCTCACCCACCAGCGGATATGACCGTTGCACGACGACATCTTGCTTTCGCCACGCTTTGCGCTTAGGAGGTAGAGCCAGTCTAAAATTTGCCTGGGGAACCATTTTGCGGCGACGCTTGGCGCGTTTGCTCATCGTCTGTGCGATGACCGGCCTGGTCGCGGCTTGCGCCTCGGCGCCGGTGCTGCGGCCGACGCCGCCACCACCGCCCATGGATGCCGCCGCTGCCTGCCTGAACACGCTTAACCAGCGCCACATCCTCTATGACAAGGTCCAGGACTGGACCACTCCCGAAGGCTGCGGCATCGCCAATGCGGTGCGCATCAAGCAATCCTCGATCGCCTGGAACCGGCCGTCGCTGGTGACCTGCGCCATGGAAAACACTATTTGGGATTACGAAACCCAAGTGGTGCAGCCGGCGGCGCAACGGCATTTTGGCCATAAGGTGCGCAAGCTGTGGCATGCGGGAACCTATAATTGCCGAGGCGAGCGCGGCGGGCGGCCCGAGCGGTTGTCGCAGCACAGTTTCGGCAAAGCCATCGACATCACCGGCTTCGAATTGGACGACGGCACCGTCGTTTCGGTGGCGCATGACTGGCGCGACAAGGGCGAAAAGAGCGAGTTTCTGCACGAGGTCGCCAAGGGCGCCTGCGGCCTGTTCAGCGTCGTGATGACCCCCAATCGCAATGCCGAACACCACGACCATCTTCACCTGGACATAGGCCCTTATAAGCTGTGCGGCTACTAAGCGCCTGACCTCCGGACGGTAGCGGCGGCGACCCATGCTCCGGCATCCTGCCTGCCATGCAGAGCAGACAGGCACTTCTCCTCATCGCGATGATGACTCTTGCGGCGCTATGGGCCAGCCCCGCCGGAGCCCCACCGCTGGCGCCGGACCAGGCGCGAGCCCTTGCGGTCGCCATGCAGCCGCCGCCTTCCCCCCAACCCGCGCCGCCGCCGAAGCCCGCACAGCAACCCCGGCAGGCAGTCTCCGGCAACGAGATGCGTTGCCTCGCCACCACCATCTATTGGGAATCCGGGTCCGAGCCGGTCGAAGGACAATTGGCCGTCGCCCATGTGGTGCTGAACCGCGTCGGCCAGCCGGGTTTCGCCAAGACCATCTGCGGCGTGGTCCAACAGGGCGGGAAAGTCTACCACTGCCAGTTCAAATGGTATTGCAGCGGCCGCGACACCACGCCGCGCGACCCCGCCATGTGGGACGGCGCGCAACGGGCCGCCCAGCGCGCCTTGGGCGAACGCGATCCCACCGACGGCGCGATGTTCTTTCATCAAGCCGCGCTGGGACCGCAAAAATGGGCCAAGGGACGCTATAACGGCGCACGGGTGATCGGCCGGCACATCTTCTTTCGCGGAAGACCGTAAGCCGGCCGCTCGTCCTCAGTCCTTGTCGCTGACGCCCGCTTCGCCAAAGGTCGCCATGCCGGTGTGGCAGGCCACGGCGGCCTTGACCAAGCCGACCGCCAGAGCCGCGCCCGAGGCCTCACCCAAGCGCATGTCCATGTCGAGCAAGGGACGCTTGCCGATTTCCTTGAGCAAGCGCAGATGGCCCGGCTCGACCGAGGCATGGCCGACCAAACAATGGTCAAGCGCCCCCGGATGCGCGGCATGCAGCACCGCAGCCGCCGCCGTGCAGACATAGCCGTCAAGGATCACCGGAATGCCCTGATGACGCGCCGCCAGGATGGCACCCGCCATCGCCGCCAGTTCGCGCCCGCCGACGCCGGCCAGCACCTGCAACG
>DATGZW010000070.1:0-3324 GCA_035297005.1 Patescibacteria group bacterium | reverse complement strand
GCATGGCGAGGTTTGCCCCGCCGGTTGGCAGAAGGGCGAGGCCGGCATGACCGCCAGCCCGGCCGGCGTCGCCAAATACCTGGCCGAGCACGCCAAGGCTCTCTAAGCCTTTCGGCTCAAGCATATCTGGATGCGGGGCGCCTTCGGGCGCCCCGTTTTCCGTTCTCCCCCTCTTTTCGTCGCGGCCCAGACATCCTATTGTAACCGCCGACGATCCCACCCCGTTTGGCGCGAGGCAGACTTCCATGGCAAACCACCACACCAAGGTTCTCATTCTCGGCTCTGGCCCGGCTGGCTGCACGGCGGCTATTTACGCGGCGCGCGCCAATCTCTCGCCGATTCTGGTGGCGGGACTGCAACCCGGCGGTCAGTTGACCATCACCACCGATATCGAGAATTTCCCCGGCTTCGCCGCCCCGATCCAAGGGCCGTGGCTGATGGAACAGATGCAGGCCCAGGCCGAGCATGTCGGCACCCAGTTCCTGTATGACACCATCGTCAGCGTCGATCTGTCCAAGCGGCCCTTCGTCGCCGTCGGCGATTCGGGCGACACCTATTCGGGCGAGACCCTGGTCATCGCCACCGGCGCCTCAGCCCGCTGGCTGGGCATCGAAAGCGAGCAAAAGTTCCAGGGCTTCGGCGTTTCCGCCTGCGCCACCTGCGACGGCTTCTTCTTCCGCAACCAGGAAATCGCCGTGGTCGGCGGCGGCAATTCGGCGGTCGAGGAAGCCATCTATCTGGCCGGCATCGCCTCGAAGGTCACGCTGATCCATCGCCGCGACAGCCTGCGCGCCGAAAAGATCGCGCAAGAGCGATTGTTCGCCAATCCCAAGGTCTCGGTGATCTGGGACAGCGCCGTCGATGAGATCTTCGGCTCCGAGAACCCGCCCGCCGTCAACGCGTTGCGCCTGAAGAACCTGAAGACCGGCGCCTTGTCGGAGCTGAAGGTCGACGGCCTGTTCATCGCCATCGGCCACGATCCCAACACCGGATTGTTCAAAGGCCAGTTGGAGATGGACGACGAAGGCTATCTGATCACCAAGCCCGGCTCGACCCAAACCAGCCTGCCCGGTGTGTTCGCCGCGGGTGATGTGCAGGATAAAATCTATCGGCAGGCGGTCACCGCCGCTGGAACTGGCTGCATGAGCGCTTTGGAAGCGGATCGTTTTCTCACCCACCATGGACAGACCGCTCCAGTCGCGGCAGAATAGTCGGGCAAAGTATCCCGCCGGTCAGGCCGAGCCGCACGGGACAGGTTATTTTCGGCCAGTCGACTGGAATGGTTATGGACTGGGATAAATTAAGGGTGTTCCACGCCGTCGCCGAGGCGGGGAGCTTCACCCATGCCGGAGACGCTCTCAATCTCAGCCAGTCGGCGGTCAGCCGGCAAATCAGCGCGCTGGAAGAAAGCCTGAACGTGCCGCTGTTCCACCGGCATGCCCGCGGCCTGATCCTGACCGAACAGGGCGAACTGCTGTTCCGCACCGCGCGCGATGTCTTCGCCAAACTGGCGATGACCGAAGCGCAGTTGTCGGAAAGCCGCGAACGGCCGCAAGGTCCGCTCAAGGTCACCACCACGGTGGCCTTCGGCACCTTGTGGCTGACGCCGCGCATCCGCGAATTCCTGGAACTTTACCCCGACATCCAGGTAACCCTGGTTCTGGATGACGGCGAGTTGGATCTGGCCATGCGTCAGGCCGACGTCGCCATCCGCATGATGCCGCCGCGCCAGCCCGATCTGGTGCAGCGCCATTTGATGGACATGCACTACAACGTCTATGCCGCGCCCGACTATCTGAAGCGCTATGGCATGCCCAAAAGCGTCGAAGAATTGGATAACCACCGCATCATCGTCTATGGCGAGGATTCGCGCCCGCCCGTCGGCAACGTCAACTGGCTGCTGGAAGCCGGCGCCCGCCCGGAAACCCCGCGCCGACCCGTCCTGAAGGTCAACAACATCTACGGCATCTTCCGCGCCGTGCAAAGCGGCCTGGGCATCGCCGCCCTGCCCGATTATTTCTCGCGCGAAGCGGACAATCTGGTCGAAGTGCTGCCCGAACTGCGCGGCCCCAGCTTCGACGCCTATTTCGTCTACCCCGAAGAACTGCGCCACTCCAAGCGCATCTCGGTGTTCCGCGATTTCTTGATCAAAAAGATCGCCGACCAAGCCGCCGCCCTCGCCGCCGTGTGACAAGCCCGCGTGGTTTGTTAACGATGATTGCCGGTCATGACGACCGCGCATGACAAGCATGCCCCAACGGCTGTGGTCACCCTCCCCCGAATTCCTTATACCTAACTCCAGCGAACGTTGCCTCGGCAACGGCCCGCGACGAGTTCAGGCGACCGCTTCGGCGACAGCCTTCCGAGTTCGGGCGTTTGCCCGATCAGGGTCTTCGGACCCTACGTCTCCCAGACGTGAAGCCTCCCTGTTTACTTAGCCCCCTGCCGCAAGGTCAGGGGGCTTTCTTTTTCAAGGGGTTAGCTCTCGTCTAAGCCGTGGTCGTGCGACGCTGAAATGAGGCTGTGGGCCGTTTGTGGGCCGTTTTTGATCGGTGGGCCACGAATTGGGGTGAACGGGGGCGAACTCATTGTACGATGCTGCGCTTGGAGTCGCAGTGTGCCTCGCTGTCATGAATCCAGAAAATACTGACCATCAAGTCCTTCACGCGCAAATTTTAACTGTCATTCGCGAATGACGTGCTGCATCTCGGAAATTGGCCCGGAACATCGGTGATGTGCTACGTCCTCAACGAGGATCAGATGCGAATCATCGATGAGCTTTAGGCCAACGCATTCGAATCAGCGGAACCACCGGCACCGTATTCAGTGTGCCGCCTGAACCTCAGGACCGCGCGCAACAGCCCATCCGTGTTGAAACGACTTGCCCCGCTCAACCAATTGAATGAAGCTCCGGCAGGCAGGCGGTGTGCCGGGCACGAGAAGGGCATCAACATGGTCAACGTTGACCTGAACTGGATCACCAATTTTATCTGGGGTATCGCCGACGACGTGCTTCGCGACCTCTATGTTCGCGGCAAGTACCGCGATGTGATCCTGCCCATGATGGTGCTGCGGCGTCTTGACGCCGTGCTCGAACCGACCAATCAGGCGGTGCTCGATATGAAGGCGTCGCTCGACGCCGCGAACATCGCGAACCAGGACGCCGCGCTTCGCCAAGCTGCTGGACAGGCGTTTTACAACACCTCGAAGTTCACCTTGCGCGATCTGAAAGGGCGAGCCAGCCAGCAGGCGTTGAAGGCTGATTTCGAGGCATATCTCGACGGCTTTTCGCCCAATGTTCAGGAAATCATCGACGGCTTCGAG
>DATGZW010000069.1:0-3690 GCA_035297005.1 Patescibacteria group bacterium | reverse complement strand
ACATGGTGTTGGTCCCTATTCTGGATCAGCGCACTCATTGTGCGTTAGTGCCGTTCTGGCACGTGAGATATACGCTACTCCCCACGAGGCAGTTAATCCACCTATTTTGCCCACCCCTCGACCGATATATTGTAATGGCGTCAGTAGCGGCGGAATCCGCCAGAGTCACGTGGCAAAATGGTTCTACAGACCATGCCCATGGACAACGCATTCAGCTCTAGCCGGACGGATGCCCGACGAGGCCTATCATCAAATCCCGCATGCACACGGTGCCCTTCAGACCAGAACCTTGGGAAGGTCGAATGACTCGGACATCAAGAAAGGCTCCCGCCACACTCTCGGCACCCGCGTGCGGCTGGAGAACTTCGACCACCCCGGCCTCTGCGTTCGGAAGGCCGCGCGATATTCCAGCTCGGCCTTTCCTTTCGCTTCGGCATGCGCTATATGATCCCCTCCACCGCGCGCCCTAGCGTGGCTGGGTCCAGTGCACCCGTAGCTCAGCTGGATAGAGCGCTGCCCTCCGAAGGCAGAGGCCGGGGGTTCGAATCTCTCCGGGTGCACCAAAATCTTCCAAGGGGTTACTTAACCCTCGTCCCCGACCCTCGATTATTCGGCACATTTTTGGCGCACTCGGCTGCGCGCCATCATCATGCGCAAGCCACCGCCCGGCATCATCCACCATGGCCTACACCGTAGTGAGCCGTTGCGATTGGCCCGGTCGGGGGACGAGTCTTTGCGCCTCCAGGGTCCAACTAACGTGCTTCTCTGCCGAGCAGATGATCGGGGGATTTCCTGCCCCCCATGTCGCGCTCATGACTCTGCCCATCATGGGCAGATGTTGGATTTCCGGCGCGAGGACGGACTCAGGATCTGTAAACATCTCGATGGTTGCGCTTCCTCATTGGAAGTGGAACCGCGCAATTGCACATTCTCGGATGACGTTATTTGAGTTACAATTTGATTGGTTTGTCCGTTTTATGAAATGCCCAGAGGAGGTGGCTGCCTTCTAAGGGCGGAGTGTCCGTGCATGTTTCAGTTGCGTCTTTCCGGCAAACTCTATCTTGCCGTGGGAATTCTTGTCTTGGCGATCTTGGCGGTTGGCGCCATAGGGTTGACCACACTGCGGTCATACAAGAACGTCGTGGATGAGATGGGTGAGGTGTCGCGCAGCGCCGTCCTGGGCGAGCGCGTCAACGGGCTGGTTCTCGCGGTGGTGATGGACTCGCGCGGTATTTACATGGCCCAAGACATAGCCGAAGGCGAAAAATACGCCGTACCGCTGCTCAAGAGTCTTGACCGGCTACGCACGGTTCTCCAGGAATGGCACACTCACCTTCCGGTCAATGCGCAAAGCCGCTTTGCCGAAGCCGAGGCAGCGACCGAGGACTTCATCCGCTTCCGCACTGAACTGGTCCGCCTGTCACGGGAATCAACCCTGACCGAGGCCCGCGCCTTTGGCGACAACGACGCCAACCGCAAGGTCCGCGCGGCGCTGAACGACAGAATCAAGGCGCTGGCGACCCAGAATGAAAGTGACGTGGTGCGTCTTGGCGACTTGGTCCAGTCCGAATTCGGCGCGCAGCAGATGCGCCTCCTCGCCGCCCTGTCCTTTGGCTTGGTCTTCGGTCTGGCGACCGCCAGTTTCGTGGTGCGGACCAAGATCGTCACGCCTCTGCATCGCATCACCACCGTCATGAAGACTCTGGCCGGCGGTGATTACTCCGTACAGGTGCCGTTCGCCGACGCCCATGACGAGATCGGCACCATGGCCCAAGCCGTCGAGGTCTTTAAAACCAACGGTCAGGACAACGAACGCCTGCGCGCAACTCAGGAACAGCAGCGGGAGCAGGCCGAGCGCGATAAGGTCGTCGCTCTACAAAACATGGCCGAGACGGTCGAGCGCGAGACCAACGCCGCCGTCGATCAAATTGCCGAATTGACACGGCGCATGAACGACAACGCCAGCGGCATGGCTCGCTCGGCGGCAGCCGTCGGCGACAACAGCCAAAGCGTCGCCGCCGCCGCCACCCAGGCCTTGTCCAATGCCCAGACCGTCGCCTCGGCAGCCGAAGAACTGTCGGCATCGATCCGCGAAATTGGCGGGCAGGTCGGCACCGCCACCCAAGTGACCGGCACCGCCGTCGCGGCGTCGGGGCGCGCCCAAATCACCATCGGCCAGCTTTCGGCGTCGGTCGGCCGCATTGGCGAAGTCGCCAACCTGATCAACGACATCGCCGCTCAGACCAACCTGCTGGCATTGAACGCCACCATCGAGGCTGCACGGGCCGGCGATGCCGGCAAGGGCTTCGCCGTAGTCGCCAACGAGGTCAAGCACCTGGCCACCCAGACAGCCAAAGCCACCGGCGACATCACCGCCCAAATTGCCGAGATTCAGGCGACCACCAAGGACGCCGTTCAGTCCGTGGGCGAGATCGGGCGCTCGATCATCGACGTGCAAGGGGTGTCCGCCGCAGTGGCCGCCGCCATCGAAGAGCAGGCTGCCGCCACCCAAGAGATCGCCCGCAACGTCGCCCAGACCTCGGATGCCGCGCACGAGGTCGCCGACCGCATCGCCCGCGTCTCTGCCGAGGCCTCCGATACCGGCGAGCGCGCCGCCGTGGTGGGAAGCGTCTCGGCCGAGGTGGCCGCCGGCATCGACCGCCTTCGCGAAATCCTGGTCCGCGTCGTGCGCACCGCCACCAAGGAGGTCAACCGCCGCCGCAAGCCGCGCTACCGCATCGACCAGCCGGCCAGCATCTTGGTTGCCGGGAAAAACCATACGATCACCCTAAGCAACATCTCCGAAGGTGGCTTGATGGCCTCTGGCCTGCCCGCCGGCATCGCCAACGGGACGAGGGCCGAGGTGAGCATCCCCGGAGTGTCGGTTTCACTCACCGCCATCGTGCTGACGAACGAAAATGGCCGCCTGCACGGGAAGTTCGAACTGCGTCCCGACGCCAGTCCGCGTTGGCAGCAGGAATGCGCGCGTCTGACTACCGGCCTGACGCCACTGCAAGAACTCGCCTAGGCGGGATATCGTGCAGGCTCGGCGGGCTTACCAACTGCACCAGCCGCCATCGACCACCAGATTCTGGCCGGTGACGTAGGACGACAAATCGCTGCACAGATAGGCGATGGCGCCGACCAGGTCGTCTTCGGTGGCCATCCGCCCTAGCGGCGTGCGTGCCGTGTAGCGTTCAACGAAGGGTTCGGGCTGATTGCGCCAGATGCCGCCGGGAGAAATAACGTTGACCCGCACGCGCGGCGCCACCGTCGTCGCCAGCCAGCGGGCCAACTGGATCAGCCCGCCCTTGCTGGCCGCGTAGGCGGCGGGATTGCCCATGCCCAGACCCTCGTACAGCCGCATGTCGGGGCCAACCACCCCGTAGATGGACGATAGCAGAACAATCGCCCCATGCCCCGACTTGGCCAGCAGTGGCATCGCCGCCTGAGCCAGCACGAAGGCCGAGGTCAGGTTGACTTCGAGCGCCGCCCGCCATGCGTCGCTGCCCTGCTGCTCGAACGGCACTGCCCAGTTCTTCAGGCCGCTGGTGCCGACGAAAGCGGCACTGTGCAGCACCGCGTCCAGCCCGCCCAACTCGGCCTCGGCGCGCGCCGGCAACGCCCGCAGCGCCGCCTCATCGGCCAGATCGACGGCCACCCCCAGAGCACGAACGCCAAAACGAGAGG
>DATGZW010000068.1:0-6456 GCA_035297005.1 Patescibacteria group bacterium | reverse complement strand
ACTGGCCGACATCCTTGTGCCCGTCCATATGAGCGCGCACGCGTTCGGTCAGGCTGGTCGGCTGCGGCTCGCGGATCAACAGGACGACGCCCCTGCCCTCGTCCGCGACCAACTTCATCGCCGCATGCAACTGCCCGCCCTTGCCGCTGTCCAGGTCGCCGAGGACATCGTCAAGCACGTTGAGCGCATGCACGCGGGCCAGCACTGGGCCGCCCTGGGTAACGTCGCCCTTGACCAGGGCGATATGCTCGGCATAGGCGGCGGTGTTGACATAGACAACCATCTTCCACTCGCCGCCATAGGCCGAGTTGAAGGTGGTTTCCAGGCTGCGGCTGACGATCTTGTCGTTCCGCCGGCGATAGGCGATCAAATCGGCGATGGTGGCGATCTTCAACCCGTGAAACTGGGCGAAGCTGACCAGATCCGGGGTGCGGGCCATGCTGCCATCGTCGTTCATGATCTCGCAGATCACGCCCGAGGGGTTGAGACCGGCCAGACGGGCGACATCGACCGCCGCCTCGGTATGGCCGGCGCGCACCAGCACGCCGCCTTCGCGCGCCACCAGCGGAAAGATATGGCCGGGGCTGACGATATCGTTGCGGCCATATTTGGGGTCGATGGCGGCTTCGATGGTGCGGGCGCGGTCGGCGGCGGAGATGCCGGTGGTGACGCCTTCGCGGGCTTCGATGCTGACGGTGAAGGCCGTCTGGTGGCGCGAGGCGTTGTCTTGCGACATCAGCGACAGGCCCAACTGGTCGATGCGCTCGCGCGTCATCGACAGACAGACCAGCCCACGGCCGAACTTGGCCATGAAGTTGATGGCGTCGGCGGTCGCCATCTGCGCCGGGATCACCAGATCGCCTTCGTTTTCGCGGTCCTCATCGTCGATGAGGATGAACATACGGCCGTGACGCGCCTCTTCGATGATCTCTTCGATGGGCGACATGAATTCGTGAAACTGGGACAACGGGGTCAGTCCTTTTCGAGCAGCCGCGCAACATAGCGCGCCAGCATGTCGATTTCCATATTCACCAGCGTCCCTTCGACATAGCTGCCGAAGGTGGTCGCCGAGCGGGTGTGCGGGATAATATTGACGCCGAAATGGTTGTCCCGAACCTCGTTGACGGTCAGGGACACGCCATCCAGCGCCACAGAGCCCTTGGGGGCAACGAAGCGTTTCAGCGCCTCGGGCACCTCGAAGGTGTAGCGCAGCGAACCGTTCTCGGGGCGGATCGATACCACCTTGGCCACGCCATCGACATGGCCGGAGACGATATGACCGCCCAGCTCGTCGCCGATGCGCATGGCGCGCTCCAGATTGACCGGCGAGCCCGGTGTCCAGGCGCCCAGGGTAGTGGTGTTCAGAGTCTCGGCCGAGGCCTGGACGGCGAACCAACCCGGTCCCTTGTCGATAACGGTGAGGCAGACGCCGTTATTGGCGATCGACGCCCCCAAGGGGACGCTGTCCATCTCGAACACGGTGCCGATGGTAAACCGCACATCGCCTTCGCCCGAGATATCCAGAACCTTGCCTAAGTCCGTGATAATGCCGGTAAACATCGCAGTCAGTCTTTCGTCAGATATTCAAAGATATCGCCACCCATTTCGGCCACCGACAGGCGCGAGAAGCGCGGCGCCTGGTTCAGATGATCGACGCCGAACGACACCGCCGCCGGCAGCGCATCACCACCTAGCAGGATGGGGGCGCGGAACCAGGCCAAGCGGTCAACCAAATCATGGCGGAACAGCGCCGCCGACAGATGTGCTCCGCCTTCGACCAGGATGCGGGTCAGACCGCGTTTGCCCAGGTTCTGCAGCGCGGCGGACAGATCGACCATGCCTTCCGGACCGGTCGGCAGTTCGATCACCTCGATTCCGCAATCCGTCATGATATCAATGCGTTCCGGATTGTTCCCGGTGCGCGTCAAGATCCAGGTCGGCACCTTGCGGGCGGTCGCCACCAGCTTGGAGGTCAGCGGCAGGCGCAGATGACCATCCACCACCAGCCGCAACGGCGAGCGATGCTCCATCCCCGGCAGACGGCAGGTCAGTTCCGGATTGTCGATCATCGCGGTGCCGCTGCCGATCAGGATGGCGTCGGCTTCGGCGCGCAACCGATGACCGGCGGCGCGGGCAGCCTCTCCGGTAATCCATTTGCTGTCGCCGCCATGGGTGGCGATGCGACCGTCTAGGGAGGTTGCCATTTTCACCGTCACCAGGGGGCGGCCACAGCCGATCCGCTGGAAGAAGCCGGCATTGACCTCGGAGGCGGCTTCGGCGCAAAGACCGCTCTCGACGATGAGACCGGCTTGGCGCAACCGCGCCAGTCCGCGTCCGGAGACACGGCGGTCGGGATCCTCGACGGCTGCCACCACGCGGACGACGCCGGCGGCGATCAACGCCTCGGCGCAGGGCGGCGTTTGGCCGTGATGACTGCACGGCTCCAGGGTAACATAGGCGGTGGCGCCGCGCGCGGCCTCGCCGGCTTGCGCCAAGGCCCGCGTTTCGGCATGTGGACGGCCGCCGGTGGCCGTCCAGCCGCGCCCGACCACGCGGCCATCCTTGACCAGCACGCAGCCGACCGCAGGATTGGGCCACACATCGCCAAGACCGCGCCGAGCCAGTCCCAGCGCGGTCTGCATATGACCGAGGTCAATCGTTGAGAGGTTCGCCACCGAGCTTCCCGACAAAGTCCTCGAAGTCTTTGGCTTCGCGGAAGTTTCTGTAAACCGAGGCGAACCGCACATAGGCGACCTTGTCCAAACTGGCCAAGGCCTCCATGACCAATTCACCGATCATTTCGGTGGAAATTTCACTTTCGCCGCTGCTTTCCAGCCGCCGCTGGATGCTGCTGACGATGCGCTCGACCCGGTCGGGATCGACCGGGCGTTTGCGCACCGCGATGGCGATCGAACGCGCCAGCTTGTCGCGGTCGAACAGCGCGCGTCCGCCGCTCTTTTTGACCACGATCAGCTCGCGCAACTGCACCCGCTCGAAGGTAGTGAAGCGCGATCCGCAGGCCGGACAGGACCGCCGCCGCCGGATCGACGCGTTATCTTCGGTCGGCCGCGAGTCCTTCACCTGAGTGTCGTCATGACCGCAAAACGGACAGCGCATACTCTCTACCCCCTTCTTCGTTCCCCCCCGGAACGATTACGCCTGATAGATCGGGAACCGGCGGCACAGCTCGGCCACGTGAGCGCGAACGGTCGTTTCGGTGGCGGTGTTGTCGTCGGGTGAAGCCGCCAGACCGTCCAGCACGTCGCCGATCAGATTGCCGACCAAGGTGAACTCCTCGGTTCCGAAACCACGGCTGGTCGCCGCCGGCGAGCCCAAGCGCACGCCCGAGGTGATGGTCGGCTTTTCCGGGTCGAAGGGGATGCCATTCTTGTTGCAGGTGATGCCAGCCCGCTCCAAGCTGGCCTCAGCGGCCTTGCCGGTCAGCTTTTTCGGACGCAGATCGACCAGCATCAGATGGGTGTCGGTGCCGCCCGAAACGATATCGACACCGCGTTTGATCAGGGTGTCGGCCAGCAGCGCCGCGTTGTCCTTGACCGCCTTGGCGTAGATCTTGAACTCCGGACGCAGCGCCTCGCCGAAGGCCACCGCCTTGCCGGCGATGACATGCATCAGCGGACCACCCTGCATGCCGGGGAAGATCGCCGAGTTGATCTTCTTGCCGAGATCCAGGTCGTTGGACAGGATCATGCCGCCGCGCGGACCGCGCAGGGTCTTGTGGGTGGTGGTGGTGACCACATGCGCATGCGGCAGCGGGCTGGGATGCACGCCACCGGCGACCAGGCCGGCGAAGTGGGCCATGTCGACCATGAAGAACGCACCAACCGAATCGGCGATGGCGCGGAAGCGGGCGAAATCAATGACGCGCGGATACGCCGAACCGCCGGTGATGATCAGCTTCGGCTTGTGTTCCTTGGCCAGACGCTCGACTTCGTCATAGTCGATTTGCTGATCCTGCTGGCGCACGCCGTACTGAACCGGCTTGAACCACTTGCCCGACTGGTTCGGGGCGGCGCCATGGGTCAGGTGGCCGCCGCTCGACAGCCCCAGGCCCATGAAGGTATCGCCGGGCTGCAACAGCGCCAGGAACACCGCCTGATTGGCCTGCGAGCCAGAGTTCGGCTGCACGTTGACATAGGCGCAGTCGAACAACTGCTTGGCCCGGCTGATGGCCAGTTCCTCGGCGATATCGACGAACTCGCAGCCGCCATAGTAGCGCTTGCCCGGATAGCCTTCGGCATATTTGTTGGTCAGCACCGAACCTTGGGCTTCCAGCACGGCGCGGGAGACGATGTTCTCCGAGGCGATCAACTCGATCTGGTCCTGCTGGCGCCCCAATTCCTTGCCGATGGCGGCGAAGATTTCGGGATCGGTCTCGGCCAACGAAGCGCCAAAGAAACGCTGAAGGGTACCCTGCTCAATCGACATCTTACTCAAATCCTTCTCGCGAACGATCACTTCTCGGGAGCGCCGATCTTGGCGAGGCGGCTGGCGTGGCGGCCGCCCTCAAACTCCGTTTCCAGGAACGATTTCAAACAATCCTTGGCCACTTCCGACCCGATGACGCGGCCGCCCAGCACCAACACATTGGCGTTGTTGTGCTGGCGGCTCATGCGCGCGGTGAAGCTGTCGTGAACCAAAGCGGCGCGGATATGCGCATAGCGGTTGGCGGCGATGCTGATGCCGATGCCGGTGCCGCAGATCAGCACGCCACGCTCGGCCTGCCCGTCACTCAGGGCGGTGGCCATGGCATGGGCGTAGTCGGGATAGTCCACCGAATCCGGACCATGGGTGCCCAAGTCAAGAACTTGCCAACCGGCCTTGACCAGTTCGTCCTTGAGGATGGACTTGAGTTCGTAACCGCCGTGATCGGAGGCCATCGCGATAATTTTCTGGGACATGGGCGCTGAGACTGCTCGACATGACATGGGAACAATCGAGGTTAGATACCATATGTCGGAGTGTCTTGCCAATGCGCCACTACTCCTCGCCGCACGCGCGTCGGAGTCGGGACGCGGCAAGGAGCGGAAGTAACCTTTGTGTCACCATCCCTTCGCTTTCCTCCCCGGCACCATGCGCGGGCGGCGTAAGACCCCATCGCGCAAGCACCTACCCGATGGGATAGCAAGACAACCCTCCATGAATATACTGACCAATGGGGTATTGCCAAGGATGCGCCCAACCATTTTTATTGCTGGCGGGCCGGGCCATAGAATTCAGTATTCTGAACGGTTCAATTTAGATTGACATGCCAGTGATGTCGTGCGCTATATAGAACAACATCCCTCACCAGAACCGGGTTGTAACCAGTATGAGCGATACCGCCTCCGAAAAGATCTCCCGCGACGACATCCTGCGCATGGCTGTCGATGTGGTCGCCGCCTATGTCAGCAAGAACCCGCTGCCTGCTGGGCAAATCCCCGAAGTGATCAACACCGTCTACAGCTCTTTGAGCCAGATCGACAACCACGCTCCGGAAGTAAAGCCGGAAGCGCCGCGTCCTGCCGTTCCGGTGAAAAAGTCGGTCACCCCCGACTACATCATCTGCCTGGAAGACGGCAAGAAGCTGAAGATGCTGAAGCGCCACCTGCGCACCACTTATAACATGACGCCGGACGACTATCGCGCCAAATGGGCTCTGCCGCCGGACTATCCGATGGTGGCCCCGAACTACGCGGCCCAGCGGTCCGAGTTCGCCAAGAAGATCGGCTTGGGCCGTAAGGCCGTCGAGGTAATTCCGGAAGAAAAGCCCGTCCGTCGTCCGCGCGCCAAATAGGCCGCTGACCACCAGCGTATCCGGTTCAATGGATTAGGGCCGCATCCTTTCGGGTGCGGCCCTTTTTGTCTGCGGATGACGAAGATCCCGGCTATTTTCCGCTGGCGTGCTTTTGCGCCAGCACATATTGCAGTTTGCGGATCGCCGTCTGCTTCAAATGCTGCTGGCTGGCATTGGCGGCGCCGACAATCGACACTTCGGTATTGCTGGCGGCGTCGATGGCCGACACTTTGACGTAGGCCCCGACCTTACGGAATTCGAAGAGAACCTCGCCAAGAGGTGGATGTGTCATGTCAGTACCAGTTCCTGTCTTTGTACCCAAGGGCCACCCGGCACCAATCATAGCGGACCGACGAAATGCCGCAAGCGGAAGACCGTCAGTTAATAACAATATTTATACGTTATATGCATGCAAACTACACATTAACATGGGCACGCCTCTTGACACCCCCTGATTTTAGGTGTCTCCTCACGCCAATTTGGTGAATCGCGGAATTTCCGGGGCTGCTTGCCTCACTCTATAATAGAGATGACGGTGTTGTGCCGATCCCGGATCAAGACGGGCGATAAACAAGGGGACAAAGCTTATGAGCGTTACCAGCATTCATCCCGAGACCCTGGCCCTGCATGCCGGCTACCGCGCCGATCCGGCGACCGGCGCC
>DATGZW010000067.1:0-2812 GCA_035297005.1 Patescibacteria group bacterium | reverse complement strand
GAGGTCGTGGCGGGGGGAGGAGCGATATGACCCCCCACGACGTCACAGCGATGTTCGCCGAAGCCGCACGCCATCAACGGACGGGCCGCTTCGCCGAAGCGGAAGCGTTGTACAGGGCGGTGCTGGCGGCACAGCCTGCCTCCGCCGAGGTCCATTATAATTTGGCATTGCTGTTCCATGTGCAGGGCCGCCTGGACGAGGCCATCGGCGGGTATCGCCGCGCGGTGACCCTCAACCCCGCCTATGCCGAGGCATACGCCAATCTTGGCGCGGCGTTGCAGGCGTTGGGCCGCGCGGATGAGGCAGTCGCCGCCTGCCGTCAGGCCGTCGCCTTGGCCCCCGGCTTCGCCATGGCGCATGGTAATCTTGGCGCGGCGCTGCTGGAAACCGGAGCCGCCGCCGAATCCATCGCCGCCAGCCGGCAGGCCATCGCCTTGGCCCCCGATATGCCCCTGGCCTATTGCAACCTTGGCGCCGCCTTCCATCTGCGCAACGATTTGGCCGAAGCGGTCGCCGCCTATCGCGCCGCCATCGCCCTGGCCCCCGACTTCGCCGAGGCCCATTTCTGCCTAGCCCACGCCCTGTTGCTGCAAGGCAACCTGGCGGAGGGCTGGCCGGAATTCTCCTGGCGCTGGAAGCTTGGCGAATATGGTTGGCTGCGCACCCGCTATGGCGACTTCACGCAGCCGCTGTGGATGGGTGAACGGCTGGACGGCAAGACCCTGCTGGTTTACGCCGAGAAAGGTTTGGGCGACGCCATTCACTATTCCCGCTATCTGCCGCTGGCGGCGCAACGCTGTGGCAGAGTCATCCTGGCGGTGCAGCCGTCGCTGGTGCGGCTGCTGCGTCCGCTCGCCGGCGTCGAAGTGATCGCCCTGGATGATCAGTCGCTGCCGCCGTTCGATGTGCATTGCCCGTTGCTCAACCTGCCCGGCGTGTTCGGCACCACGCTGGACAGCATCCCGGCGGCGCTTGTCTGCCTGCGCCCCGATCCCGCCGCAATCGCTCGCTGGCGGGGCCGCGTTTCCGGCACGGGGTTGCGGGTCGGTGTGGTCTGGGCCGGCAATCCAGAGCAACGCGGCGACCGCATCCGCTCGCCGCGTCTGGCCGCCATGGCGCCGCTGTTCGCCGTACCGGGCGTCACCTTCGTCGCCCTGCAAGTCGGGCCGGGCCGCGAGGACATGACCGCCACTCCGCTGCCGGGGCAAGTGACCGATCTGGGCGAGGAGATCGCCGACATGGCCGACACCGCCGCCATCATGGCCGGATTGGACCTCGTCATCACCTCCTGCACCGCGCCCTTGCATCTGTCGGCGACGTTGGGGGTTCCTAGCTGGGGCATCATCCCCTTCGCCCCCTATTTCCCCTGGCTGTTGGAGCGCCCCGACAGCGCGTGGTATCCCAGCCTGCGGCTGTATCGCCAGGACCAGCCCGGCTGCGACTGGTCGGGCGTGATGCAGCGGGTCGCCGCCGACCTTGCCGCGCTCGCCTGACTGGACAAAGCCCCGGCAAGGCCGTCATGCTGCGGCCGATTGCAGACGACACGGAACCGCACCATGGACTTGGACAAGCTGAAGACACGCATTCAAGGCCTGCGTGCCAAGACGGTCGAGAACGGCTGCACCGAACAGGAAGCCCTGCTGGCCGCCGCCAAGGTCGCCGAGATGCTGGACCAGTACGACCTGTCGCTGACCGATGTCGAACTGAGCCAAGAGCAATGCGAACGCGGCGTCATCGACACCAACCGCAAGCAGCGCCAGCCGATCTCATTATGCTTGGGCGCCATCGGCGAATTCTGCGACTGCAAGCCGTGGCTGGAGAAGGATCCCTCCGGCAAGGTGCGCTATGTCTTCTTCGGGCTGAAGCCGGGTGTCGAGATGGCCCATTACGTCTATGACATCATCAACGCCGCGATGCTGTCGGAGTGGGAGACGCACCGCAAGGCGCAGCGCTTCATCCGCTATGCCGATGATGTGCGGGGCTCGTTCCTGATGGGCATGGCGGTATCGATCGCCGAGAAGCTGACCGCCATGAAAGCCGAACGCGACGCCGTCAACCGCGCCGTCAGCGGCCGCGATCTGGTGGTGGTCAAGCAAGCGGTGATCGAAGCCGAATTCGCCAAGCTGGACATGCAATTCCGCCAAAGCCGCGCCTCCTCCCGCAAAGTCGCCCCGGATGCCTTTGCCGCAGGGCAAGAGGCGGGGCGCGGGGTGTCGTTTCATCGGGCGTTAAAGGGGTAGTGGCGACTGAGCTTGGCATGGGAAACCATAACCCGTCATGGCCGGACTTTTCCTGCCATGACGGAAAATAAAACTCCCTCAGTCTTCAATCTCCCCAATCGCCGACTGCAAATAGTTCTTGTGGCCGACCTTGCCCAGCAATTCAAGCTGGGTCTCGTAGAAGTCCAGCCGCTCTTCGGTTTCATCCAGATGTTTGGACAGCAGATCGCGGCTGACGAAGTCGCTGGCTTGCTCGCATTCAGCGATGGCGGCGACAAGGTCGGTACGGGCGTCGGTTTCCAAGGTCAGGTCGTTCTTGAGGATCTCCGGAACGTCCACGCCAATCAGCAGCTTGCCCAGGTCTTGCAGGTTGGGCAGGCCTTCCAGGAACAGGATGCGCTCGACCAACTGGTCGGCCTGCTTCATGACCTCGATGGATTCCTTGTATTCGACCTTGCCCAGCCCCCGGAAGCCCCAGTTCTTCAGCATCCGCGCATGCAGGAAATACTGATTGATGGCGGTCAGTTCATTGCGCAGCACCTTGTTGAGTTGCGCGTTGATGGCTTTGCTTCCCTTCATCGGTCGGCTCCTGG
>DATGZW010000066.1:0-8847 GCA_035297005.1 Patescibacteria group bacterium | reverse complement strand
CAGCCGAGGAATGCGGCGCGCCGGTGGTCTCGATCGCTGGCGGAGAGCCTTTGCTGCACCACGAAATCGACCAGATCGTGCGCGGCCTGACCGCCCAGCGGCGCTTCGTCTATCTGTGCACCAACGCCCTGTTGATGGACAAGAAGCTCGATTTGTTCGAGCCCGGCCCCTATTTCACCTGGTCGGTGCATCTGGATGGCGGGCGCGAAGAGCATGACCGCGCGGTCTGCCAAAATGGCGTCCACGATGTCGCCGTCGCGGCCATCCGCCGCGCCAAGGAACGCGGCTTCCGCGTCAACGTCAACTGCACCCTGTTCGCCGGAGCCCAACCCAAGCGGGTCGCCGCCTTCCTCGATGACCTGGGGGCGATGGGCGTCGATGGCGTCACCATCTCGCCCGGCTATGCCTATGAGCGGGCGCCCGACACCAAGCATTTCCTCAACCGCTTCAACACCCGCCAATTGTTCCGCGACATCTTCCGCCTGGGACGTGGACATGATTGGGCGTTCGGCCAGTCGCCGCTGTTCCTCGATTTTCTCGCCGGCAATCAGGATTACCGCTGCACGCCATGGGGCAATCCGACCCGCAATATCTTCGGCTGGCAACGGCCCTGCTACCTGCTGGGCGAAGGCTATGCCGACAGCTTCCGCGCCCTGATGGACGAAACCGATTGGGACGCCTGGGGCACCGGCAATTACGAAAAATGCGCCGACTGCATGGTGCATAGCGGCTACGAGGCGACCGCCGTCGCCGACAGCGTCCGCCATCCGCTGAAGGCGCTGGCGGCGGCATGGCGCGGCCCGCGCACCGATGGACCGATGGCCATCGACATCCCGCTGAACGGCCAGCGTCCAGCGGCGCGCGTCTATGACCGCATCGTCGAGGACGGCTTACAGCGTCTGAAAGCCGAGGGACGGGCCAAGGAGCCGCACCGCGCGCCCCAAAGCGGTCAATGCCGCCCGGCTGTCCCAGCCGAGCCGGACTAAGCCGAGCAGGTGCTGCGGCTGGCGCAGCAGCCGCGCCGCCACCGCTCCCGGCTGCATCCGCCCTTGCAGATCCAGACCGGCCAGCGCCGGTGCGGGAATCTCGCGCTCGACCGGATCGGCGATGGCGCGCAGCACCGCGAACGGCTTGCCGGCCTGAGCGCAAACCCGCGCCACAGCAGCGCTTTCCAGGTCAACCGATACCGCCTGCCAGCGCCGCGCCAAGCGCCGTTTGGCCGCCGGAGTCGTCACCGCCTGACGCGCCCCAACCACGGTGCCGCCGATGGAGCCCGGCAATTGACCGAGCAGGCGCAGGCTCCAGGCCTCGTCGCAGGCCAGCACCGCCTCGCCCGACACCACCCATTCGCCGACCACCAGAGTCCCCGGCCGCAGATCGTCGCGCAGGCCGCCGGCAATGCCGAAGCTGACCATGCCCGCCGCGCCCTCGGCCAGCAGACGGCGCGCCAGCACCTCGGCGCGGTCTGGATCGCCGCCGCCGCAGGCCACGGCACAGCCCGTCAACAACCGTGCCTCGGCACGCAGGCCGGTCACCGCGCCGATGCGGCTGTCTTCACATGGCATGGATCACCGGCCCCGCATTGCCGGTGGTCAGGCTGCGATAGCGCGCCAGCGCCCATAGCGGGAAATACGCCGCATAGCCGTGATAGCGCAGATAGAACACACGCGGGAAGCCGACGGCGGTGAAATGCGTCTCGTCCCACAAGCCGGTGGCGTTGCGGCTGCGCAACAGGAAGTCGATGCCGCGCGCCACCGCCGGATGCGCCACCTCTCCCGCCGCCATCAAGCCCAGCAGCGCCCAGGCGGTTTGCGAGGGCGTGCTGACTGGCCCCACGCCATGCGGCTGGCCGTCCCAATAGGAGCGCCCGTCCTCGCCCCAGCCGCCATCCATCCACTGGCAGGACAGCAGCCACGCCACCCCGCGGCGCATCGGCAGCGCCGCCGGATCGATGCCGGCGGCATTCAGCGCGCAAAGCGCCGACCAGGTGCCATAGATGTAATTGGTGCCCCAGCGGCCAAACCACGAGCCGTCGGATTCCTGGCAGCGCAGCAGATGGGCGACGCCTTCACGCACCTCGGGCGATAGACGCGAGGTAATCACCGACAGCGCCGAGACGCAGCGCGCGGTAACGTCGGCGGTCGGAGGATCGAGCAGCGCGCCATGATCGGCGAAGGGGATGTGGTTCAGCGCTTCATGGGTGTTCTCGGCATCGAAAGCGCCCCAGCCGCCATTGCGGCTTTGCATGCCGCGCAGCCACGCCACGCCGCGCTGAATGACCTTGCGGTGCCGCTTGGCGTCGATGCGGTCGAGCACCGCCAGCACCGCCGCCGTGTCGTCGGTGTCGGGGTAATGCGGATTGGCGTATTGAAAGGCCCAACCGCCAGGAGCTAGTCCCGGCCTCTGCGCCGCCCAGTCGCCGACCACGTCGGTCACTTGGCGCGCCGCCAGCCACTCGGCCCCGCGCCGTGCCGCCGCATCGTCACCGGCTTCGCACAGAGCGTGGCAGGCCAGCGCGGTGTCCCATACCGGAGATTTGCACGGCTGCACCCAGGCTCGCCCGTTGGCTTCGACCACCACCAGTTGGCGCAACGCCTCCTTGGCGGCGACCAGCCGAGGATCGTCGGCGGCAAGGCCCAGCGCGTCGTACATCATCAGCGCATTGGCCATTGCCGGGAAGATGGCGCCCAAGCCGTCCTCGCCATTCAGCCGCTCATCGACGAACGCCACCGCCCGCGCGATGGCGCGGCTGCGCGAGGGCTGTGGCAGATAGGGTTCCGCCGCGCGCAGCAGATGGTCCAAACCGCGAAAACCATGCCCCCAGGCCGAGCGCGGCTTGCCCGGATACCAGCGGCGGACCTGGGCGGCGGGTTCGACGAACAATTCGTCGAGCGACACCGGCTGCGTCCGGCGCGGACGCGGCTTCAGCGCCATCAGCACCAGCAGCGGCACCAGCACGGTGCGCGACCAATAGCTGACCTTATCCAGATGGAAGGGGAACCAGCGCGGCAGCAGGGTGATTTCGACCGGCATCACCGGCACCGCCCGCCACGGCACCTGCCCCCACAGCGCCAGCAGAATGCGGGTGAAGACGTTGCAGCACGCCGCGCCGCCATGCGCCAAAATGGCCTCGCGGGCGCGGCGCATATGCTCGGCGCGAGGATCGTCGCCGATGACCTTCAGCGCGAAATAGGCCTTCACCGAGGCGCTGACATCCAAATCTCCGCCGGGAAACAACGGCCAGCCGCCATGCCCGGCCTGCTTGTCACGCAGGGTTACGGCGATACGGTGATCCAACGTCGGATCACTTTCGCCAAGGAAATGCAGCAGCAGCACATATTCGGCGGGGATGGTGACATCCGCCTCCAGGGGAAAGGCCCAATGCCCATCGGGGCGCTGGAGCGCCGCCAAAGCGGCTGCGGAATCGTCGACCGCATCCTCCAACGAGGGGACGGACTCCGAGAAGGCGCGCAGGCTGAGTTCCAAAGGCGACAAATTCGACCTCGCGGGGTGAGGAAAGTCTCCT
This sequence comes from Patescibacteria group bacterium, assembly GCA_035297005.1. Taxonomy (GTDB): domain Bacteria; phylum Pseudomonadota; class Alphaproteobacteria; order Rhodospirillales; family Magnetospirillaceae; genus DATGZW01. Next base: position 5,321 of record DATGZW010000066.1, on the reverse strand, counting down.
CCTCGTTACCCCCGAATGCCGGTCGGCGTCAGGCGCGCAGACGGCAAGTCCTTGTCGCAGATGGATTATTACAGATGCACCGGGCATCACCCAATGGTCACAAGACCCCATGGCGCAGGGCATACCACAGCTTGACCGCCAGAGGCAGGCGCAACCGGTGATCGAAACTCCGCCACTCGCCAGCCTCCAGCCGATCGAGCAGGCCGCGATACAGCGCCATCATCAAAACGGCGGGACGCATGGGCCGGCGCGGACAGCCGGCCAGGGCGGCGGCGGCGGCGGCGAACTGTCCCCGCGCCGTGCCGGCCAAGTCGTGGCAGACGAAGGCCAAAGCCGGATCCGCTACTACCTTTCGCGGATCGGTGCTGCGGATCCCATGCTTGGTCAGCAATTCGTCAGGCAGATACAGCCGTCCGCGCGCCGCATCTTCGCCGACATCGCGCAGGATGTTGGTCAGTTGCAGCGCCCGCCCCAAATGATCGGCAACCTCCAGCGCGCGCGCCGAGGAGCAACCGAACACCCGCACCGACAGCCGCCCGACAGCACAGGCGACGCGGTCGCAATAAAGGTCGAGCACCGCCGCCGAGGGCCGCACCATCTCTTCGCGGGCATCCATGGCGCAGCCATCGATCACCGCCAGGAAATCCGGCTTTTGCAAATCGAACGCCGACACCGGAGCCGCCAACGCCGCCGCCAGCGGCTCGCTGGGAGTGCCGCCGCCGAACAGCGCCTCGATCTGCCCGCGCCATTGCTCCAGGCGGCGCAACCGCTCATCCGGCGGGTCGTCGCCGTCGGCGATGTCGTCGATCTCGCGGCAAAAGGCATAGATGGCGTACATCGCCTGCCGCCGTGCCGCGCCCATCAAGCGCATCGCCCAATAGAACGAACTGCCCGACTGGCGCACCCGCTCGCTGATGTCGCGTGCCTCAAGCATGCTGCCGCCCTCCCCTTGCCGGCAAGCCGCGCAGGATGCCGCCGGCGGTCGCCGCCACAATGCTCCACGGCCCCAGTTTGACTCGCTCGGCCAAGGGATCGCGCCGCGCCAATTGGTCCAGCAGCCGCGCCGCCAAAGCCGCGATCACCGCCGCTTCGGTGCGCAAGCCACGGTCGCGCAGGCATGCCGGCAATATCTGCGCGCTTGCCACCAGCGGGGCCGTCGCCTCGATCATACGATCGAGCACGCGGCGCAACGGCGCATCCGCACGCCGAGCCAGCAGCGCATCGACGCCAAGCCCCTCGGCGGCCAGCCAATCGAGCGGCACATAGACCCGGTCCATCTGGCGCAAATCATCGGCGCAATCCTGAAGATGGTTGATCACCTGCAAAGCCGCGCAAAGCGCATCGGATTCCGGCCAGCCGTCGCGCGATTCACCGTGCAGATCCAGCAGATACCGCCCCACCGGCGCCGCCGACAGCCGGCAATAGGCCATCAAGGCGTCCCAATTGGCGGTACGCGGCGTGGTCACGTCGTGGCGGAAAGCCGCCAGCAAATCATGGCAGTGAACAGCGGTCAGGCCACTGTCGCTCAGGCTGGCGCGCATCGCCGCCGCCGGGGCATCCTCTCCGGGATGACCATCCAGCACCGCCGCCATGCGGTCGAGACGGCGCAGTTTTTCCTCGGCCGGCAAATCGCAGGCGTCGGCGATGTCGTCGGCGGTACGGGCGAAGTGGTAGAAAGCATGCACATGCCGCCGCAACGGCTTGGCGATCAGCCATGAGCCGACCGGGAAATTCTCGCTGCCCCGGTGCTTGCCGGAGGAATGCTCAACTGCCGTCATTCTTTGCCCCTCCCATCCTGCGGGTGTAGCGCACCCTTGGCGTCGAGGCCAGCGGCATCGTCACACCCGGCACCACGCCACCGCCGAGGCCAGGGCCGCTTCGGCGCTGCGGTGGCGGTAGCCCAGTTCGGTCTCGGCCTTATCCGAGCGGAACCACATCTTCCACCGCGCCATGCGTAAGCTGTCCAGGGTCAGCATCGGTTCCCGCCCGCTCAGCCGCCCCCATACCTCCGCCGCTGCCGCCACTGGATACAACCCCAGGCGCGGCAGCCGCAACCGGGGCGGCGGGCGATCGCTCAGGCGGGCGACGATGCGCAGGATTTCGGCCAGAGAAAGATTGTCGCCGCCCAGAATGTATCGCTCGCCGATGCGGCCTTGCTCCAGCGCCAGCACATGGCCGAGCCCGACATCATCGACATGAACGATGTTCAGCCCGGTATCGACATAGGCCGGCATGCGACCCGCCACCGCTTCGGCGATCATGCGTCCGGTCGGCGTCGGCTTGATATCGCGCGGCCCCACCGGGGTCGAGGGATTGACGATCACCGCCGGCAAACCATCCTCGGCGATCATGCGGCGGATCTCCGCCTCGGCCAGGAATTTCGAGCGCTTATAGGGACCGACCATGTCGGCCAAGGCGCTGGGGGTGGTCTCGTCGGCAATGCCGTCATGCCCCAGCACGGCCACCGAACTGGTATAAACGATGCGCTCCACCCCGGCCCGGCGCGCTTCGCGCATCAAGGCCCGCGTGCCGTCCACATTGACGCGCAGCATGGCGGCGGGATCGGGCACCCATAACCGGTAATCGGCAGCGACATGGAGCAGCGACAGGCAGCCGTCAAGGGCGGCGCGCAAGGACCGCGCATCCTCCAGTTGTCCGACGGCAATCTCGACTGGCAGACCGTCCAGATTGCGGCGGTCGGCGCCGGGCCGCACCAGCACGCGGACGCGGCGGCCACGGTCAAGCAGCGCCCGCACCACCGCCGAGCCGACAAAGCCGGTGCCGCCCGTGACCAGCGCCACGCCCTGCATTCCCTTAGCCTCCCGCCAAATCCTGGCGTCCAGGGTATCGCCCAAGCACCGCCTGCCGTCATCGCGGCAAACGTCCTAGGCCGATGGAGAGAAAGCCACCCTTTCGTTTGGGCTCTCGGATGGCGATACGACATCGGCGCCCGGCTAAGCTAGATTTGGCCGAATGATCATGACGATGCGCATAGTCGGCGGAGGCTTGTTGGCGGGCGGGATCGCCTATTTGCTGCTGGCGTGGTGGACAGTGCTGCGCGGCCTGCCGCTGAATAAACCCGCGCCCGTGCATTGGCCGCCGGTCAGCGTGATGATCCCGGCCTGCGGCGCCACGCCCCGGCTGATCGATTGCCTGCGCTCGGTGTGCCGGCAGACCTATCCCAGCATTCAGTTCGTCTTCGGCCTGCATGCCGCCGACGATGCCGCCCGCCCGATCATCGAGCAAGTCATCGCCGAGTTCCACAACCGCGATATGACCCTGGTCATCGACACCCGCCGCATCGGCGCCAATCCCAAGAACAGCAATCTCGCCAATATGCTGCCGGCGGTTCGCCACGATGTGCTGGTGATGGTCGATGCCGACGTGCTGGTCGAGCCGGATTTTGTCTCGGCCATCATCCAGCCGCTGGCCGACGCCTCGGTGGGCGGCGTCACCTGCCTGTACAAGGCGGCGCCGCAGCCGGGGCTGGCCTCGCGGCTGGGGGCGCTCAGCATCAACGACTGGTTCATTCCCTCGGCGCTGGTCGATCTGTCGCGGCGGGACATGGACTTATGCTATGGCGCGGCCATCGCCGTCAGCCGCCGCGCCCTCGACGCCGTCGGCGGTTTTGCCGCCATGGCCGATGCGGTGGCCCAGGATTATGTCTTCGGCCACGACCTGCGCGCCGCCGGTTTTGAACTGCGGCTGGCCCCGACAATTGTCGAAACCGTGGTCGGCGAACCCGGACTGGCTGCTCTGCTGCGCCACGAATTGCGGTGGAACCGCGCGGTGCGGGCGGTGCGGCCACTCGATCACGCGCTGTCGATCTTCATGAGCCCGCTGCTGCCGGGCGGTCTGCTGTTGCTAGCGGCAGCACCGTGGCGGATGGCGGTGGGCGTGGTGTTGCTGCAACAAAGCCTGCGCATCGGCCTGCATGGGGTATTACGGGTCAAGTTGGCTCTGCCGCCGGCGGAGCCATGGCTGCTGCCCTTGCGAGAAATCCTGAACGCCGCCCTGTGGGCCACGGCGTTTCTGAGCCGCCGCATCCGCTGGGGCGATACCCTGCTGGTAACCGGAGACGGCCTGACCATGCGCCGCGACGCCAGCGATTAACCCACCCGGCGCAGCAGGTTGCTTTCTGCTTCGAAGCAGATTTTGACGTCGGGGCATTGTTCGCAATTGGGAGATTTGCAGACGGTCAGGCCTTCCATCTCGCACATCATGCGATAGAAGAACTTCTTCCACTTCATGTTCTTGTCGTTGCGGGCGAACAGGGTGGGAAAGTGGCGTTTGATCAAGCGGTTGAGATCGTCGCGCCCGGTCAGGCCGAGATCTTCCCACAGATGGCCGATCCCCTGCGAGCGCCGCGCCAGGACGGCGGCCAGCCATTCCTCTTCCGGCACGCCGCGATTGCGGTGGCTCAGCAGCAGGGCGCGGAAGTCCTCTTCCTCGATGACCTCGCCGGTCAGCTTGGCGTGACCGGGAACATCGATACGGGCGGCGGGGAAATAGGCGGCCATCAGCAGCCGTAGGATCGACGGCGGCAAGCCAAGATAGTTCCACAGACTTTGCTCGCTCTGACCGAGCCCGGCGGCAACCACGCAGGCGAAGACATGACGGTCGAACGGGTCGCCTCGCCCACCGCTTTCCATCAGCCATTCATAGGTTGTCGCCGGGTTCGCCGTCATCAGAGCGACGCGACCTCGGCGGTGCTGTGCGACTGACAGCCCTTGCCGCAAACGCGCGAGCAGGCCTTGCACCCGACGCAGTTTTCCGCGTGAGCGACGGTCATGACCTTCTTCTCGATTTCCTCGTCGGAGTCGAGATCGACCATGTCGCCGTCCTCGGTCACGCCCTTAAGGTCGAGGACATTATATCCGCAAACCTTGAAGCAGCGGCCACAGCCGATGCATTCCTCGGAGTTAATGGAATCAAGATACAACGGCTCCCACGGCTTGCCGCCGCGGGTGAGGGCTTGATACGACATGCGATGCTTCTCCTTCCTAAGTTCGTTTTACTGTCAGCCCTCAAGGGCTTTGAGCCGCTCGCGCGCCTCGTGAAGTTTGCGGTAGGCCTCCTGCGTTCGCCCCGCCACATCCATCACGCGCTGCCAGCCGATCGGCAATTCCTCGGACAGATCGTGCAGATCCATCTTCAGAGTGATCGCGGCCCCCGAGAGCTTCTTGATCTCGGCCCGCAATGTTTCGCGGTCTTCGCTCATTACTCGGCTGCCACCTGGGGGTATTTGGCGATCCAGGCCGCCGCATCATCGACCATCTTCTGACCTTCGACGGCCAGCTTGACCAAGCTGAGGAAGCCGA
>DATGZW010000065.1:0-6933 GCA_035297005.1 Patescibacteria group bacterium | reverse complement strand
TTGATGACATCCTCGATCAAGTCACAAGACTTCATTAGGCTGTTATTTTGCCGCAATTGAAAGTGTTTTCGAATATCGCGGATCGTGTCGAGGCAAGCCGAGAAATACGGCTCCAATCTTTCCAGGCAATAGCGAAAATACGACAGGGACATAAAGGTATCGCCGTAATTTTCCAGAAACAACGGTACTTCCATGACGTTGATTTTCAGGCTGTCGGCCATGTTGTGCAGACGCTCCCGCGCCTTATGAACATCGGGATCGCGGAACAACCCCAAAAGATCGTCATACGATTCGATTTCCCCGGCCTCGTCGCCATAGATCAGCTTGGTCAGTGGGCGGGTGAACATGATCATGTATTTTGTCAGCTCGGCGGATTTTTCCGGAGACAGCCGCAAGCCGTCATGGTCGTTGACCGTGATGCCCTGTTCGCGCAGAGAAATCCGCAGCGAATAAACGTCATAGCTTTGCAGCAGCACAACCTTGCGCAGCAAAATAAGATCGGGATGAATCTTGCCGCTGGGCCAATTGAACATCATCGGCAAGGCTTCGACGGTAACCTGACCCGATCCCGATTGCTGGTCGTGAAAAATCTCGACCACGCTGTCCAAGCGGGAGTTCTTAAGGATCCGGGCACTTTGAAGTGCGGGAGTTTGCAGGGGCAGGATTGAAAGCGGCAAAATGAACATCGAGTCCATATCGCTGTCTTCCAAAGCCCTAAGGCGGGTTTCCATCAGGTACTCATCTGGTTCAATACTCTTCCCTCGGTCGCAAGCTATGCGGCCTTGGCCTTGGGTTCAACGATTAAGGCACGGCGCATTTCACCCTCGCCCCTTCCTCTTCGGTTAGGCCATTGGCCATGGACACGCGGAAACCCCAGGAATTCAGCGGATGACAGCGCGAGATCCGGCGATTTAAGCAGTCCAGTCTTGCCCGCGCAAGGCAAGGATTGGGGGGACATAGCCACAACTCATCTGATACGGTTGCACCAGCACGCGCAAGAAATTCAGAGGAGACATCCATGGAAAGCGTCCAGGTATCAAACCCTTACGAAACCGGCCTTGACGCCAATGCGGCCAATTTCGTTCCCCTGACGCCCTTGACCTTCCTTGAACGTTCAGCTTCGGTGTTCCCCGACCAACCGGCCGTCGTCTATGGCGCCGTTCGTCGCAATTGGGCCGAGACCTATGCGCGCTGCCGGCAATTGGCCTCGGCGCTGTCCAAGCGCGGCATCAAGCTGGGCGACACCGTCGCCGTGATGGCCACCAACACCCCCGAACTGTTCGAAGCGCATTTCGGCATCCCCATGCTGGGCGCGATCTTGAACGCGCTGAACACCCGCCTTGACGCCAACAGCGTCAAATTCATCCTGGAACATGCCGAAGCCAAGGTGATCATCACCGACCGCGAGTTCTCCAAGGTAGTCGGCCCCGCCGTCGCCGCCATGGATCCGAAGCCGCTGGTCATCGACATCGATGATCCCGACTATGTCGGCGGCAGCTTGATCGGCGAGACCACCTATGAAGCCTTCCTGGCCGAAGGCGATGCCGATTTCACCTGGGTTACTCCCGCCAATGAATGGGAAGCCATCGCCCTGAACTATACGTCGGGCACCACCGGCAACCCCAAAGGCGTGGTCTACCACCATCGCGGCGCCTATCTGAACGCCGTCTCGAACGCGCTGTCATGGGAAATGGGCAACAAGCCGGTCTATCTGTGGACCCTGCCGATGTTCCACTGCAACGGTTGGTGCTTCCCCTGGACCATGGCCGTCACCGCCGGCACCAGCGTTTGCCTGCGTGCCGTGCGGCTGGAGCCGATCATGGAGGCCATCAAGGCCGAGAAGGTCACCCATTTCTGCGGCGCGCCTATCGTGCTCAACATGATCGTCAACGCCCCCGCCGAGTTGAAGGAAGGCATCAGCCATCAGGTCAAGGTGATGACTGCCGGCGCCGCCCCGCCCGCCGCCGTCATCGAAGGCATGGAGCGCATGGGCTTCGACGTCACCCATGTCTACGGCCTGACCGAGTGCTATGGCCCGACCGTGGTCAGCGTCTGGCACGACAAGTGGAACGATCTGCCGATCGACGACAAGGCCCGGCTGAAGTCGCGCCAGGGCGTGCGCGGCCCGATGCTGGAAGGCTTGATGATCGCCGACCCCCTGAGCATGGAGCCGATGCCCCGCGATGGCCAGTCGATGGGCGAAATCTTCATGCGCGGCAACAACGTCATGAAGGGCTATCTGAAGAACCCCCACGCCACCGCCGAGGCCTTCCGTGGCGGCTGGTTCCATACCGGCGATCTGGCGGTCTGCCACCCCGACGGCTATATCGAGATCAAGGACCGCTCGAAAGACATCATCATCTCGGGCGGCGAGAACATCTCCAGCCTTGAAGTCGAGGACATCCTGTATCGCCATCCGGCCGTGCTGGAAGCCGCCGTGGTCGCCCGCCCCGATCCGAAATGGGGCGAAACGCCTTGCGCCTTCCTGACCCTGAAGCCGGGCATCAAGGTGACCAAGGACGAAATCACCGCTTATTGCCGCGAACACATGGCCCACTACAAAGTGCCGCGCAGCATCGTCTTCGGCTCGCTGCCCAAGACCTCAACCGGCAAAATCCAGAAATACGAGCTGCGCAAGCAGGCCAAGGATCTGGAATAGTCCATCACTGTGGCCAAGGTCGGGGGCGGACGAGCCGCGACGCCCCTGACCGTGCCGTCCATAATTCAAGAAACCATCGCGGCATATTTGGAGTAGTCGCATCATGACAGCCTATCTCCCTCCCTTGCGCGACATGGAGTTCGTGCTGCACGACCTCGCCGGCCTGGGGGCGATCGCGGACCTGCCGGGGTTCGAGGAAGCCTCGGCGGAGTTGGTCAGCAGCGTGCTGGAAGAAGCCGGGCGCGTCGCCGAGAAGGTGCTGGCCCCGCTTAACCAGCCGGGCGACCGTCAGGGCGCGCGCATGGTGGCGGGCCAAGTGAAGACCGCCGACGGCTGGGACCGCGCCTATAAGACCCTGGTCGAGGGCGGCTGGGTCGGCCTGCCCTTCCCCGTCGAGTTCGGCGGCATGGGCCTGCCCGGTCTGGTCAACGCCGCCGTCAGCGAGATGTGGCAGGCCTCGAACATGTCGTTCGGGCTGTGCCCGATGCTGACCCAGGGCGCGGTCAACGCCATCGAGGTCTACGGCACCGCCGCGCAGAAAGAGCGCTATCTGCCCAAGCTGGTTTCCGGCGAATGGGCCGGCACGATGAACCTGACCGAGTCCGGCGCGGGCTCCGACCTGGGCGCCATCCGCACCAAGGCGGTCAAGACCGGCGACCATTACCTGATCACCGGGCAGAAGATCTTCATCACCTATGGCGACCAGGATCTGACCGGCAACATCGTCCATCTGGTGCTGGCCCGCACCCCCGACGCTCCCGCCGGGGTCAAGGGCATCTCGCTGTTCATCGTGCCCAAGGTGCTGATCGGCGCAGACGGCAGCCTGGGCGAGGCCAACGACGTTCATTGCGTGTCGATCGAGCACAAGATGGGCATCCACGCCAGCCCCACCGCGGTGATGTCGTTCGGCGACCATGCCGGGGCCATCGGCGAGTTGGTCGGCGAGGAAAATCGCGGCCTCGAATACATGTTCGTGATGATGAATCACGCCCGCCTGAACGTCGGCTTGCAAGGGTTGGCCATCGCCGAGCGCGCCTATCAGCAGGCCCGCGATTACGCCCGCGAGCGCATCCAGGGCAAGGCCGTCGGCTGCGCCGAGAAGACCGGCATCATCGACCACCCCGATGTGCGCCGCATGCTGATGACCATGAAGGCGCAGATCGAGGCCATGCGCGCCTTGGCCTATGTGGCGGCGGGCGCGTTGGACGTCGCCCACAGCCACCCCGACGCCGGCCAGCGCGAGGCGGCCAAGCGCTATGCCGAACTACTCAACCCGGTGGTCAAGGGCTGGTGCACCGAACTCGGCGTCGAGATCGCCTCGCAAGGCGTGCAGGTGCATGGCGGCATGGGCTATGTCGAGGAAACCGGCGCGTGCCAGCATCTGCGCGACGCCCGCATCACCCCGATCTACGAAGGCACCACCGCCATCCAGGCCAACGACTTGGTCGGCCGCAAGATCCTGCGCGACCAGGGCGTTGCCGTGCGCGCCGAACTGGCTTTGGCCGAAGCCCTGGCCCGCACCCTGAGCCAAAGCCCGGAGACCGCCTTGGCCGCCATCGGCGCGGCGCTGGCCACCGGCACCGACGCCGCCCAGCAAGCGGTGACCTGGCTGCTGGCCGCCGGCGCTGAAGACCCGCGCCTGCCCTCGGCCGCCGCCGTGCCGCTGCTGTTCATGATGGGCACGGTGTTGGGCGGCTACCAGATGGCCCGCGCCGCCCGCATCGCCGCCCAGCGCCTGGACGACGGCGAGGGCGATCCCGCCTTCTACCGCACCAAGCTCAACACCGCCTGGCACTACGCCGAACACGTCTTGCCCCAGTCGCTGGCCCTGCTGGTCACCATCACCCAAGGCGCCCGCACCGTCATGAGTGTGGATGCCGATCAGATGTAGCGATTCCTCCCTGACCGTCCGGCCGGCTCCCGGCGGTCTGTACTGGCCCCATCTCTTCCTCCCAATGGGGTCAGCTTTCGCACGAGCCGCACCTTCATGGCCGGGCAAGACATTGCCCGGCCATTCTTTTTGCAAACAACAGCGGCATGCCATGGGCAGTATCGCAGCAGTTCGAGGCGACCCAGGAAATCGCCCTCAACCTGCATCAGACGGCGCAGGACGCCACCGAGGCCGACAAATTCCGTCACCGACCACATCCACGCGTCGTAACCGGCCCCAAGCCGGATACGATGCTTCGCACAGTCAGGGGGCCGGCTTTTTGATCGCCAGCGGGATATCCACCGCCCCGGAATAGACCGACAGCAGGCGAACCGGAACGTCGCCTTCGTTGCGGCCGTTATGCCAGCCGGCGGTTTCCATGAAGGCCTCGCCCGCTTTGAAATGCTTGGGCGGCGCGCCATCGGGGATGATGGTCATTTCGCCTTCCAGGATATAGGCGAACAGGGGAATCGGATGGCGATGCCAACCGGTCTCGCCCCCTGGTGGAATTTCCACCAGACGAGCCGTAACCATTGCCTCGCCCGTAGGATAGACCAAGGGAATACCGTCCCCAGTCGTCGTCGTCTTCAATAGCAGCTTAGCAATCGGCGCTCTGTTTCCACCCAGCGGAATTGACGCCGTCTCGTCGGCGAGTACATCTGAGAAACTGGCGCTCAGCAGCCAGCCGGCACAAAGAGCCGCGCCGCCAAGACGCGATAGTTGCGAAATGGAGCGTGAGAGAGAGGGAAATTTGGCCGCGTCCATGATCTTTAGCTCCTTCCGCCGGAAAAGGGGGGACGGAGGCGTATCACAACCTGAGTCTGCACCCACCAGCAATAACATCACCCTAACCTGTCACGAGCACACAATCACGCGAAAAAATACGAAAAACTATCGCATAAATATATAACAACTCTCGTAAAGAGTGCTTTTTAACTAAATTTTGCTTGGATTCACCGGTGATGCGTCCGCGCCTGACTTTATCAACAGCGGCCAAGCGGAGATAAGCCCTCCACAGAAAAAACATATCTATGGTTGAGCGAAGCGCCACGGCGGCTTGACGTTAGGAACGGCAAACGGGCGCAAACGCTCAGTCTTGGCGGACTGGCGGGGGTTTCGACGATTTATTTATAGACCCCTTACAACACCGGGTCGGCGAAGGATAACTACCCCACAATAATTTACAACTGCCGATGAACAGTGCCGGTACGGGTGGAGGCAGCCGAAAGAAAAACGCCCGCCGGATCGTGTGATCCAGCGGGCGTTGGCGGGCTTGGCCCGGTGCGGCCGGTTACACCTTCAGTTCGGCGAAGTCTTCCTCGAAATACTCGCCATCGGCACGCACGCCCTCGGCGCGGCGTTGGGCTTCGATACGCTTCAGCTCGACGCGTCGGATCTTGCCCGAGATGGTCTTGGGCAGGTCGGAGATCTCGATGCGGCGAATGCGCTTATAGGGCGCCAGGGCGTTGCGGATGTGTTTGAAGATCGACAAGGCCAGTTCCTCGCTTTCTTCATAGCCGGCGCGCAAGGTCAGGAAGGCCTTGGGCACCGCCAGACGCAGCGGGTCGGGACTGGGCACCACGGCGGATTCGGCCACCGCTTCATGCTCGATCAACACGCTTTCCAGCTCGAACGGGCTGATACGGTAGTCCGAGGCTTTGAACACGTCATCGGCGCGGCCGACATAGGTGACATAGCCGTCCTCATCGACCGAGGCGACGTCGCCGCAGTGGTAATAGCCGTTGCGCATCAACTCGGCGGTTTTGATCGGGTCGTCCTTGTAGCCGATCATCAGACCCATCGGGCGCACCGCCAAGGCCAGGCTGATTTCGCCTTCCTGGGCCGGCAGATCCTCGATGTCGAGCAGAGCCACGCGGTAGCCCGGCATGGGCCGCCCCATCGAACCCGGCTTGACCTTTTGCCCAGGCGAGTTGCCGATCTGGCAGGTGGTTTCGGTCTGGCCGTAACCGTCGCGGATGGTGATGCCCCAGGCGGTTTTGACCTGATCGATGACTTCGGGGTTCAGCGGCTCACCGGCCCCAATCAACTCACGCAGCTTGACCGGATAGGACGCCAGATCCTCTTGGATCATCATGCGCCATACCGTCGGCGGCGCGCACAGCGACGTCACGCCGCAGCGGGTGATGACGTCGAGCATCGCCTTGGCGTTGAAACGGCTATAGGTATAGATGAACACCGTCGCTCCGGCATTCCACGGCGCGAAGATGTTGCTCCAGGCATGCTTGGCCCAGCCGGGCGAACTGATGTTCAGGTGGATGTCACCCTTCTTCAGCCCCAGCCAATACATGGTCGACAGATGGCCGACCGGGTAGCTCTGGTGGCT
>DATGZW010000064.1:0-8973 GCA_035297005.1 Patescibacteria group bacterium | reverse complement strand
ATCGTCCGAGTCCTCGGCGCGGTGGCTCATGACATTGATGATCAACGCCTGCAGCGAGGTCATCTCGCTACGGCTCAGCCGGTCGAGATCGCTTTCCATCTGCTCGGCTTGCATCCAGCCCACCGCACTGACCACCGATATGATCATGACGATCAAACCGCATCCGGCGGCGATCACAAATCGATGGGCAATACTCAGGTTGTTCCAAAACACGGCAATCGTCCTTTTTGGTGGCAACTTTTTTGCTGCGTCGTCCACAGCAGCCCGGCGAGAGAGTGGCGTCGCCGAGTCGACGCACCCCCACGCAATCCCCATGCCAGGAACTGGAATAGGTTGGGGCCGCCAGTTTGTTACGGTATCCCAGGAAAAATAATTGCGTTTCGTCATGGATTGGCAGACTCAGGGTGGGCTGCGAATAAATAAGATAAAATTATAAGTAAATTTAATGCACATTCTCTGTGGGTGTTCCTAGATTGCATTCCAAATTGGGACGGGCTGCTCCCATACTAAGAATATGAATAACGGCGCTGGCGCGGATCATCCGCTTTGACAGCGGCGGCCAGACGGGCAAGGATGCGGCGCAGGAACCGTGGCGGACCCTTCGATGCGCATCACCAACAACGCACCCGTGACCCTGGTTTTTTTCGTCATCTCGCTGATCGTGTCGTTTCTGCCGATCCCCGAATCGATCCTGGCCGTGCATGGGCCGCTGCGGCTCTCGCCGCACTTCATCCTAACGCTGTTCAGCTACCCCTTTGCCCATCTGGATATCCGCCATTTCGGCGGCAATCTATCGATGTTCCTGCTGCTGGGGCCGCTGCTAGAGGAACGGCATGGCAGCAAGGTCTTCGCGCTGATTCTGGTGGCTACCACTCTGGCCATCGGCCTGTTGCATTCGGCGCTGTTTCCCAGCGCTATCCTGGGGGCGTCGGGGCTGGTGTTCATGTGCATTACCGCAACCTCGGTGACCTCGGCCCGCGCCGGAGAAATCCCGGTGACGCTGATCGCCGTCTGCGTCGCTTTCCTGGGCACTGAAATCATGGAGGCGGTGACCGCGCATGACCATGTTGCGCATTCGGCGCATCTGTTGGGCGGGGTGGTGGGCGTAGCCTTCGGGCTGGCCCGGCGGCATATGGCGGGGGGCAGTGGCAGCAAGGGCAGGGCGCCGCGACGCTGAAAGGGAATAGGTTCATGGCGAAGAAGACTCCGGCGACGATGGCGCTGCAAAAGGCGGGCAAGCCGTTCGAGCTGTTGGAATATGTGTATGACCCCGACGCCGAGTCGATCGGCTTGCACGCGGCGGCGGCGATGGGGCTGCCGGCTTCGGTGGTGTTCAAGACCTTGATGGTGGAGGCGGGCGGCGAGACCTGCGTCGCCGTGCTGCCGTCCGACCACGAACTCAACCTCAAGGCCCTGGCGGCGGCGGCAGGGAAAAAGGCGGCGGTGATGACCCGCCCCGCCGACGCCGAGCGCATCAGCGGCTATCACATCGGCGGCATCAGCCCCTTGGGCCAGAAAAAGCGGCTGCGCTGCTTCATCGATGCCAGCGCGCAGGCGTTGCCGTTCATGGTGGTCAATGGCGGCCAACGCGGCTTGCAAATCAAACTGGCGCCCGCCGATCTGGTGGCGGCGCTGGCGGCGGTGACCGTGCCCATCGCCACGCCGGACTAAGCCTTTCTACCTGGACAGGCGGCGGCGGCGGGGCTACCAATGGCCGTGCTGAACAAACGCCAGAAGGATGGACGACGATGACGATGACGGCACTTCTCGCCTGGGGCCTGCGCCGCATGGTGCGCCAGGGGCATCTGACCGTCACCGGCCCCGATGGCCGCGTCCATTCGATCGGCGAGCCGGGCAGCTTGCCGCGTGCGGCGTTCCGCATCACCGATCCCAAGCTGCCGCTGCGGTTGATCCTCAACGGCGACTACCATATCGGCCAGGGCTATATGGACGGCGGCATCGTCGTCGAGGACGGCACCATCCGCGACGTGCTGGAAGTTCTGGCGATCAATATCGGCATGGACAGCGCCACCGGGCTGAAATCCATCCCGCATCGCTTGGAGCTGTTGGCCTCCTACATCCGCCAGTTCAACCCGATGGCGCGCTCGGTGGCCAATGTCGCCCATCATTACGACCTGTCGGACGATTTGTACCGGCGCTTCCTTGACGACGACTGGCAGTATTCCTGCGCCTATTTCCAGGATGACGACGCCACCCTGCAAGACGCCCAACTGGCCAAGAAGCGCCATCTGGCGGCCAAGCTGGCGCTGAAGCCGGGCATGCGGGTGCTCGACATCGGCTCGGGCTGGGGAGGGCTGGCGATCTATCTGGCGCGCGTCGCCGGGGCCGACGTCACCGGCATCACCCTGTCGGTCGAACAGCACAAAGTCGCCACCCGCCGCGCCGCCGAGGCCGGAGTATCCGACCGCGTGCGTTTCGTCCTGCGCGATTACCGCGACGAGACGGCGACCTATGACCGCATCGTTTCGGTCGGCATGTTCGAACATGTCGGCGTGCCGCATTACGCCGCCTTCTTCAACAAGATCCACGACCTGCTGACCCCCGACGGCGTCGCCTTGATCCACTCCATCGGGCGGGTGGACGGCCCCGGAACCACCAATCCGTGGCTGCGCAAATACATCTTCCCCGGCGGCTATGCTCCGGCGCTGTCCGAGGTGCTGCCGCATGTCGAGCGCACCTGTTCCTATGTGACCGACATCGAAATCCTGCGCATGCATTACGCCTGGACCCTGCGCCATTGGGCCGAGCGCTTCTCCGCCCAGCGCCAGGAAATCGCCGACAACCTGTATGACGAGCGCTTTTGCCGCATGTGGGAATTCTATCTGGCTGCCTGCGAGATGGACTTCGCCCATCTGGGAACCATGGTGTTCCAGATGCAGATCGCCCGCCAGATCGACGCGGTGCCGTTCACCCGCGACTATATCGCCCAGGCGGAAGCGGCGCTGAAGATCCGGGAAGGGGAACTGGCGGCGATCGTCTAGCGCCGCCTGTCGGCCAGCGGCACGGCCAGGGTGAACACCGAGCCGCGCCCGATGCTGGAACGCAGTTTAAGCTCATGGGCGAGCAGGCGGGCCAGCCGGTCGACCACCGACAGCCCCAACCCCAGACCCTTCATACGGTCGCGCTCGGAATTGCCGACCTGATAGAAATCGTCGAATATCTCGCCCTGCTTGTCGCGCGGGATGCCGATGCCGGTGTCCCAGACCTCGACGCGGATGAAGCGGCCCTGACGCCGGCAGCCCAGCACGATGCTGCCGCTATGGGTATAGCGGACGGCATTCGACAACAGATTGCCGACGATCCGCTTCAACAGCACCAGATCGCTGTTGACCAGGGCGGTGCAGGGCACCACCCGCAGCCGCAGGCCTTTCTGCGCCGCCGAGGTGGCGAATTCCGAGGCCTTGGATTGCAGGACTTCGTTGATCGGGAAGATGGCGAAATGCGGCTGGATCTGCCCGGCCTCCAACGTCGAGACGTCGAGCAGCGAGTTCAGCAACTCCTCACCCGATTGCATCGCCGCATCCAGGCTGGTCAGCACGGTTTGCTC
This sequence comes from Patescibacteria group bacterium, assembly GCA_035297005.1. Taxonomy (GTDB): domain Bacteria; phylum Pseudomonadota; class Alphaproteobacteria; order Rhodospirillales; family Magnetospirillaceae; genus DATGZW01. The sequence goes on along the minus strand of DATGZW010000064.1, from coordinate 5,405 downwards.
GCGCTCGCTGGTGCAAAGCTCGGTCAGCACATAGTGAAATAACCGCATCGCCTGGAACGGCTGGCGCAGATCGTGGCTGGCGGCGGCCAGGAAGCGTGACTTGGCGTTGCTGGCCCGTTGCGCCTCGTCGCGCGCGCGCTCGGTCTGGTGCGCCCAGGAATAGAAAGCGGCGGAGAACACCAGCACCAGCAAAGTTTCGGTAACGACCGCCCGATACCATTCATGCAACGCCTTGCTGCGCGAAATGCCCGAGGTGACGATCAGCGGATAATCGGCCATCACCTGATAGCCGATGATCTTGGCGTTGCCGTCGGCCTTGGACACCAGATGGCCGACGCCGGTGGTGGTGCGCGGCATGAAGGTGCGGAACAGGTCGCTGCTGGAGATGTCGCTGCCGAACTTTTCGACGTGATCGGGGGCGCGCGCCAGAATCAGTCCGTCATTGCGGATGACCGCCGAACCGCCGGCTTCCTCCAGCAGGACGGTATCGAGAAACTTGGCGTAGTGATCGGGATTTACGGCGGCGATGATCACTCCGGCGAAGCGGCCGTGGCGGTCCTTGATGGCGCGTGACAGGTGGATGCTGCGCTGCCCGGTGATGCGTCCCAGCACCGGGGCGCCGATATATAGCGGCGCCTGACCGGCATCGTCGCGCTGGTGCACGAAGTAATCGCGGTCGGAAACATCGGTGGGCAGGTCGTTGGTTTGCAGGTCGGGTAGCGTTTGGCGCTGCAACTGGCCCTTGGCATCGACCATGCCGAGATAGCGGATTTCCGGGAACGAGCGCAGGCGGCCGGTCATGCGGTTGCGGAATTCGGCATTATCCCAGCGCCCCGCCTCGACCGCGTCCACCGCTTCATCCAGCAGACTGTCGATGCTGCGGATGCTGCCGGACAAATGCTGGCCGATGGCGTTGGCCATGGCCGACACCAGGATTTCCGAATGACCCAGAGCGGTGTCGTAATCGACCTTCAACTGGCCAATGACCGCCAGAATGAGGCCGGCGACCAGCCAGGCAGCGGTGCTGCGGGCGGGGACTCGGCTCAAGCTGCGGATGGAATTTATGGCCATGGGTGACGTTCTGCCTTCGCCTAGCGTAGGGATTCCGCCTTTCGTATACGTGTTTTTACGGGTGGTGGGAACGTCCGCTCTGCGGAATTGGCGAGGAAATCCGCGAATGCCAATAAAATTTTAGGGATAATGATGCTGCGGCCAACGTCGATGGTATTTGCATAAAATTACGAGGAAAACACGCGTTGGATACCGGCGGATTTGCAGTGAAGCCACTTCAATTCTGTCTTAATTCCAGCCTATGCACAGGAACCTTATACTTTTGGCGCGGTGAGAGCTGGCGTGGCGCGGTGTAGCCTTGATTTTAAAGTCGCGACAAACGGCGGCATACGACGAGGGGCTGGGCATGTTGGAACAATTCGGGTTGAGGGTACACCTCGCCATCATCTTTGCCATTACCACGGCATTGCTGGGGGTGACCTTTGGCATTGTCGTCGGAGAGTCGGTGTCGGGCGAGATGGAGCGCCGTATCGCCAGTGGTTTGGCCGAGGTGGCGGACGAGACGGGAACTGATATCGACCAAGAGGTCAGCGCGCGGGCGAATGATTTAAACACCGCCGCCGCCGCCCTGGGCAGTCAGTCGCCGGAAGTGCGGGCGGCCAGTCGGCAGGGGTGGGTCGATGCCTTGCAGGCCTCGTCCGGCCATTATGCCTGGGTGGCGATGGCCAGTCTGGACGGCCGTGTCGAGAGCGCTTCGCCCACGGCTCCGGCGGTCGGCGAGGACGTGTCGCGCCAGCCGTGGTTCGACAAAGGCCGCAACAGGGTCGAGGTCATCGACGAAGCCGCCGATTTGCCGGCGGGATCGACGCGGCCCGGCGTGGTCATCGCGGTGCCGCTGCGGGATCGCGATGGTCGTGTGATCGGCGTTGTGGCGGCGCAATTGGGGCGTGCCTGGGCCGAGTGGCTCAGCGCCCAGATCCCGCACGGCGAAAACGACCTGACCGATGTCGATGTCTTCGTGACCGATTCCCTGGGGCGTCCCATCCTTGGTCCCGGCCCGCTGGCCCTGGCGCAATTGCCCGCCGAGCTGCCGTCTCCGGGCGGAGAAGGCACAGTGGTGCGCAACGGCCTGACCTGGGCCGATGGTTTTCAATACCTGACCGTCGCCACGGCGCGGCTGACGGCGCGTCCCAATTCGGGATTGGGCTGGCGCGTGGTGGCGCGGCGCGAGGCCCGGCAGGCGATGGCTCCGGCACTGGCCATCCGCGACCGCATTTTCGCTATCGGCGGCATCCTGGCGGTGCTCGGCGCGGCGGTAGGCGGTATTCTGGCGCATCGGATCGCTCGGCCGCTCGGCAACCTTGCCGATGCCGCCGCCCGCATCCGCGCCGGCGAGCTGGGGGTGCAGATGCCGCAGATCCGCTATTTCCGCGAGGTGTCGGTGTTGTCGTCGGCCTTGAACAGCATGGTCACTTCGCTACGGCGCAATGAGGCGCGGCTGGCCGTGCTCAATGCCGGGTTGGAGCGGCGCGTTGCCGAGCGCACCGCCGAGATCGTCCGCGCCCATGACCAACTGGTCGACCGCGAGGGGAAGCTGGGCGCCGTCATCGAGACCGCCATCGATGGGGTGATGATCATAGACGCCAACGGCTTGATCGAGACCTTCAACCGCGCCTGCGAACAGATCTTCGGCTGGCAGGCGGACGAGATCATCGGCCAGTCGGTGATGCTGCTGGTGCCCGAAGATGTTCTCGACTTGCAGCACCGGCAGCCGAGCGGAGCGGGCGCCGAATCGCAGCGGTTGCTGGATGGCGTGGTCGGGCAGACCCGCACGGTGCAGGGCGTGCGCCTGGATGGCGCCTTATTCCCGCTGGAGGTGGCGCTCAGCCAGACCGACCATGCCGGCAAGGTGGTCTATGTGGCCATCCTGCGCGACATCACTGCCGAGGTCGCGGCGCGCGAGCGGATGTTCACCCTGGCCACCCAGGACGGGCTGACCGGCCTGCGCAACCGCCGCTATTTCATGGAAGGCGCCGAAGCCGAGTTCGCCCGTGGCCGCCGCCATCAACGCTCGCTGGCGCTGTTGATCATCGACGCCGATCATTTCAAGCAGGTCAACGACACCTTCGGCCACAACGCCGGCGATGCCGTGCTACGCCGTCTGGCCGAGATGTGCCGGGTCAACCTGCGCGAGATTGATCTGATCGGCCGCATTGGCGGCGAGGAATTCGCCATCGCCATGCCCGAAGCCGATTTGGATGCCGCGCGCACCGCCGCCGAACGCATCCGCTCGTGCCTGGCCGATCAAACGGTGATGGTCGATGGCGAGGGCGTGCGCTTCACCGTTTCGGTCGGCATCGCCATGGCCGAGGAGCGTGATAACTCCATCGACGACCTGATGCGCCGCGCCGATCAGGCGCTGTATCAGGCCAAGCATGCCGGGCGCAATCGAGTCGCCGCCGCCATTCGCGCGCCCCGTTTGATCAACAATGCGAAATGAGCGATAAAGTTTGCAGAGCGGTGTTGACAGCTTGTGGGGGGCTGCGTATGTTCGCCGCCTCCGGTCGAGAACGGCGCGCGCGCTGTCTTCTATAGAGTCGAGGAATTTGGGTCATGAAAGTTCGCAACTCCCTTAAGTCGGCCAAGCTGCGCGACAAGAACTGCCGGGTGGTCCGCCGTAAGGGCCGCGTCTATGTGATCAACAAGACGAACCCGCGCTTCAAGGCCCGCCAGGGCTGATCGGCGGACGCCGCGTCGATTGGCGCGGCTCCTCGATTGTTCTGACAAAGCTTGCTGCGAAACGGCCGCGCCTTGTGCGCGGCCTTTCGTTTTGGCGGATCTCCACCTGCGCCGACGGCTGTCCGTGTTGGCCTCTTGCCTGAATCCCCCGGCCTACCACATCCCAACCCATGAGGCGGATGCGGATCGTCCTGTTCACCGGTATGATTCTGGCGTCGCTGCTCGGCTGCGCGGCACCGGCTAGCGATGCATCGTCAAGCCAGCTCGACGCCCTGTTTTCGCGCCTGCGCACCGCCGACAGCGCCGACGAAGCCCATCACATCGAAATGGCGATCCTGCGCGTATGGGTCCATTCCGGGCAGTCGGATGTTGACGCCCTGATGCTGCGCGGCCTGGAATTGGCCAATGCCGGCGATTTGGACGCGGCGATGCCGGTGTTCGATCGTATCATCGAATTGGCTCCCAACTTCGCTGAAGCCTATAACCAGCGCGCCCAGTTGCATGTGCTGCGCGAGGAATATCCCGAAGCGGTCATCGATATCGAACATGTGCTGGCCCTGGAGCCGCGCCATTTCGGTGCGCTGACCGGGCTGGGGCATATCCTGGAGCTATACGGCCAGGACGAGACGGCCCTGCGATGCTACGACCAAGCCCTGGCGATCAACCCCTATCTCGACGACGTGCGAGATTTGGCCGAAAGCCTGCGCCAGAAGCTGCGCGGAGTGCCGATTTAAAGTGGAAGGGGGAGGAGAGGGAAAGGCCGGCCCGTGGCCGCGCCTTCCCAAAAGCCAAGCGCTTAAGCGCGCTCGGGCATGCCCAGCTTGCCGGCGATGTGATCGATGAAGGCGAACACCGAATCACCGGCATAATAGCGGTCAGCCAAAGAGCGGCGGTCGAATCCGAGTTCCTTGGAGCTGACGCCATGCAGGCGCTTCAGGTGCGACTCAATGTCGCCATACCACAGGGTAAAACCTGCATCTTCAAGAGGATAAGACATCGGAATACTCCCAAATGCGGGGATCTCTTCAGCGAAGAGGTCTCACGCGGACCTTCTTTTGACAAAGAACCATGTCAAGTGCAAGGCGGATTCGTGACAGTTTGCGCAGGGCTGCGCTGCATGTGGTGGGGGTGAACCAATGGCACGCTTCGGCTGGTGCCTCTGTCATTTCTGCATTGCAGCATAGCGCAATAGAGGGGCTTCGGTCCATCGGCCAGAGGGAGCACTCCGTCGGGGGTAGGATGCGTGCGTTTGGGCGATTTCCACCGGAGGAGCCAGAGATGTCGGACCTCTGGCTCCTGCCGGATCACTTGCGCCGCGCCGCCGCTTTGGAGCCTTCGATGTTCGGCAGGAACACCGTCAGCAGTCCAAGCAGAGGCAGGAACGAGCAGAGGTGGTAGACGAAGCCGATGCCCTTGACGTCGGCGACATAGCCAAGCACGGCGGCTCCGGTACCGCCGATGCCGAAGGCGAAGCCGAAGAACAGCCCGGCGATCATGCCGACCTTGCCCGGCACCAGTTCCTGGGCGAAGACGATGATCGCCGAGAAGGCCGAGGCCAGCACCAGACCGATCACCACCGTCAGGATCGCCGTCCAGAACAGGTTCGCATAGGGCAGCGACAGGGTGAACGGCAGCACGCCGAGGATCGAGCCCCA
>DATGZW010000063.1:0-3111 GCA_035297005.1 Patescibacteria group bacterium | reverse complement strand
CATCGGCCGCGTCGATCGCCTGGAGCATTCGGAGGCCGGTCAACCGTTGATCTATTATCGCGGCACCTATGCCGAACTTGGCTGCGTGGTTCCCTAAGGTCATGACCACCCGGCAGCGTTCGGCTTCGGGCGGTCATCATGCTTGAGGTCGTCGCCCTGCGGCGGGCGGCTCTACAGCCGGCTAGCTTTTCCCTGGCGGCGGGCGAATGCTTGGCCGTGCGCGGGCCGTCGGGAGCCGGCAAATCGCTGTTGCTGCGCGCCATCGCCGATCTTGATCCCAATGAGGGGCAGGTCAGCCTGGACGGCCAAGCGCGGGACTCGATGACGGCGCCGCAATGGCGGCGGCTGGTCGGCTATCTGCCGGCCGAGCCCGGCTGGTGGGCCGACAGCATCGGCGAGCATTTCTCCAATTGGACCACCGTATCGCCGATGCTCGACGCCTTGGGCTTGCCTGCCGCCGCCTGCGCTTGGCCGGTCAGCCGCGCCTCGACCGGCGAGCGTTTGCGCTTGGCTTTGGTGCGCGCGCTGTCCGTCGGGCCAAGGGTGCTGCTGCTCGACGAGCCGACGGCGGCGCTCGATGCGGTGTCGGTGGCCGCCGTCGAAGCCTTGATCGCCGCCAAGGTGGTGCAAGGCATGGCGGTGCTGTGGGTGACGCATGACACCGCTCAGGCCAAGCGGGTGGCGAGCCGCTGTTTAGTGGTGGAAGCCGGGCAGTTGCGCCAGGAGGGGCCGGAATGGACAGCTATATCGCTCTAGGCTATGGCGATTTGGCCCTGGCCAGCCTGCTGGTGCTGGCCAATGCCGGCTTGTCGCTGGCCTTGGATTTAGGCATCCACCGCCGCCTGCTGATCGCGGCTGTGCGCATGGTGGTGCAGTTGTCGCTGATGGGGGTGGCGCTGACGGCGCTGTTCTCGCATGTCTCGCCGCTATGGACGGCGCTGGCGGCGCTGGTCATGGTGGGGTTTGCAGGAAACGAGGTGGCGTCCCGCCAGGAACGCCGCCTAACCGGGCTATGGGCCTATGGCTTGGGCACTGGTTGCATGATGCTGGCGGCGACGTTGGTCACGGTATTCGCCCTGACCACGGCGCTGCGGCCCCAGCCGTGGTATGACCCGCGTTACGCGGTGCCGCTGCTGGGGATGATCCTGGGCAACACCATGACCGGGATATCGCTGGGGCTGCATACCCTGACCAGCGGGTTGATCACCCGCCGCGCCGCCGTTGAGGCGCGGCTGATGCTGGGCGAGACGCGGCGCGAGGCAATGGGGCCGGTCATCCGCCAAGCGCTGCGCAGCGCCTTGATGCCGATCATCAACAGCATGTCGGCGACCGGTGTAGTAGCCTTGCCGGGGATGATGACCGGCCAGATCCTTGGTGGCGTGACCCCCGTCGAGGCAGTCAAATACCAGATCCTCATCCTGTTCCTGATCGCCGGCGGCACCGGCTTGGGCGCGGTGTCGGCGGTGCTGAGCGGTGCTTGGCGGCTTAGCGATTCGCGGCATCGGCTACGCCTTGACCGCCTGACTTCCGGCAAGGCATGACGCGCCGTTCGCGGCATGGTACAAGGGGAGAACAAGGGGTTCCACAAGGGGGTAATCGCATGAGGCTGTCTGCTGTCGTCGCCGTGCTGCTGCTCGGTTTGACCGCTTGTACCACCAGTCCCATGACCCCCAGTTCCCACGCCGACGGCACCGATGCTGGGGCGGCAGCGGCGGGCGGGGCGGGATCCTCGGGCTTCGCCCAGTTCTCCGACCTGCCGGTGCCGGCCAAGGCGACCATGGACGTCGATCATTCGCTGCTGCTGGGCCATGGCGACGCCTGGGTCGGGCGGCTGGTCTACAATTCGTGGAATACCCCCAGCAGTCTTTACGACTTTTATCGTAACGAGATGCCTGGCTTTAGCTGGCAGGAAATTACCTCGGTGCGGGCCACCATCAGCGTGCAAACCTGGCAGCGCGGCGACCGCGTGGTGACCATCCAGATCAAGGAAAACACCATCGGTTGCGAGGTCACCATGACCATGGCGCCCTCGGTCACTCCGGGCGCGGTCGGAGCCGGCTATGCTCCGCCGCCCCCCGCCGCCGACCCTACAGCCAAGGTGTCGCGCCAGCCGTTGCGGTGAGTGGAGCAAGATAGAGGATATTAGACTCTGCCGGGAATAGCCGGCGGCCGGTGCTGATATGTCCCTATAAGCCCCCGGCGGCCTGAAGCACCCAGACAACAAACAAAAACCCCCGCCGGTCGCCCGGCGGGGGTTTTCATTTTCAGTCCCTTGGTCCTCACCACCCGCCCGTTACACCGTAACCGGCGGGTGGTGGCGAGAACCCAAGGGTTCCCGCCATTCCGCTTAGACGGAGTAATACATCGCATACTCGATCGGGTGCGGGGTGTGCTCGTACTTGTAGACTTCTTCGTACTTCAGCTCGATGTAGCTCTCGATGAATTCCTTCGAGAACACGTCGCTGACGGTGAGGAAGTCCTGGTCCTTCTTCAGGCTTTCCAGCGCTTCGCGCAGGCTGCCGCAGACGGTCGGGACGTTGGCCAACTCTTCGGGGGGCAAGTCGTACAGGTTCTTGTCCATCGGATCGCCGGGGTGGATCTTGTTCTTGATACCGTCCAGGCCGGCCATCAGCATGGCGGCGAAGGCGAGGTAGGGGTTGGCACCCGGATCCGGGAAGCGAACCTCGACGCGCTTGCCCTTGGGGCTCGCCACGTAGGGGATACGGCAGGAGGCCGAACGGTTGCGGGCCGAGTAAGCCAGCAGCACGGGAGCCTCGAAGCCGGGGATCAGGCGCTTATAGCTGTTGGTCAGCGGGTTGGTGAAAGCGTTCAGCGCCTTGGCGTGCTTGATGATGCCGCCGATGTAGAACAGGGCGCTTTCCGACAGGTCGGCATAGCCCGAACCGGCGAACAGCGGCTTGCCGTCCTTCCAGATCGACTGGTGCACATGCATGCCCGAACCGTTGTCGCCGAAAATCGGCTTCGGCATGAAGGTCGCGGTCTTGCCGTAGCTGTGGGCCACGTTGTGGATGCAGTATTTGTAGATCTGCAGGTGGTCGGCCATCTGCACCATCGGGCCGAACTTCATGCCCAGCTCGTGCTGGCTCTGCG
>DATGZW010000062.1:0-3680 GCA_035297005.1 Patescibacteria group bacterium | reverse complement strand
CCGGCCTATCTCAGGGTGTGAGCGATGATCAATCTCGCCGAATATCGCAACCGCACCGCCGGCCTCGCCGACTTTCTGCCCTGGGCGGCGCTGGTGGCGCCAGGCGTGGTGCTCAACAAGGACGGTTCGTTTCAGCGCACGGCGCGGTTCCGCGGACCGGATCTGGACAGCGCCACCCCGGCCGAACTGGTCGGCGTCACCGCCCGGCTCAACAACGCCCTGCGCCGCCTCGGTTCCGGCTGGGCGATTTTTGTCGAAGCCCAGCGGGGTGCGGCCACCGACTATCCCGAGAGCCGGTTGCCCGATGTCGCCTCGGCCCTGGTCGATCTCGAACGCCAGGACGGCTTCGAACAGGCCGGGGTGCATTTCGAGAGCCGCTATTTCTTGACGGTCCTGTGGCTGCCGCCAGCGGAGGAGTCGGCGCGGGCCGAGAGCTGGCTCTATGAGGGCCGCTCACAGAGTGGCGTCGATCCCTGGGAATTGCTGCGCGGCTTCATCGACCGCACCGACCGGGTGCTGCACCTCATTGAAGGCTTCGTGCCGGACGTCGCCTGGCTCGACGACGGCGACACCCTGGCCTTTCTGCATTCGACCATTTCGACCAAGCGGCAGAAGGTCCGGGTGCCGGAAATCCCCATGTACCTGGATACCCTGCTGGCCGACCAGCCGCTGACCAGCGGGCTGGAGCCGCGCCTGGGAGAGGCCCATCTGCGCAGCCTGACGGTCGTGGGGTTTCCCACCGCCACCCATCCCGGCATTCTCGACGAACTCAATCGTCTGGCCTTTCCCTACCGCTGGGCAACCCGCGCGCTCCTGCTCGACAAGACCGAGGCGGTGCGGTTGCTGACCAAAATCCGGCGCCAGTGGTTCGCCAAACGCAAGTCGATCACCGCCATCCTCAAAGAGGTGATGACCAACGAGGCCTCGGTGCTGGTGGATTCGGACGCCGCCAACAAGGCCGCCGATGCCGACGCCGCCTTGCAGGAACTGGGCGCCGACGATGTCGGGCAGGCCTATGTCACCGCCACCCTCACGGTATGGGACGACGACCCCGGCCTCGCTGCCGAGAAACTGCGCTTGGTCGAGAAGGTCATTCAGGGCCGCGATTTCACCTGCATGGCGGAAAGCCTGAACGCCGTCGAAGCTTGGCTCGGCTCGCTGCCCGGCCATGTCTACGCCAATGTCCGCCAGCCGCCGGTCTCGACGCTGAATCTCGCCCATATGATCCCACTGTCCGCCGTGTGGGCTGGGCCGGAACGGGACGAGCATTTCGACGCGCCGCCGCTGTTGTTCGGCAAGACCGAAGGTTCGACGCCGTTCCGCCTCTCGCTCCATGTCGGCGATGTCGGCCACACCCTGATCGTCGGTCCCACCGGGGCCGGCAAGTCGGTGCTGCTGGCCCTGATGGCGCTGCAATTCCGCCGCTACCCAAAATCCCATATCTTCGCCTTCGACTTCGGCGGCTCGATCCGCGCCGCCGCCCTGGCCATGGGCGGCGATTGGCATGACCTGGGCGGAAACGGTGCCGTCGCGCTGCAGCCGCTGGCCCGCATTGACGATCCCGCCGAACGCCCCTGGGCCGCCGAATGGATCGCCGCCATCCTGGCCAAGGAAGGCGTGGCCGTCGATTCCACGGTCAAAGACTATGTGTGGTCGGCGCTGGCCTCGTTGGCCTCCTCGCCAGTTCAAGAACGCACGCTCACCGGCCTCGCCGTGCTGCTGCAATCGGCGCCGCTGAAACGCGCCCTGCAACCCTATTGCGTCGGCGGCACGTTCGGGCGACTGCTCGACGCCGAAGCCGAGCGGCTCGGCGACGCCTCGGTCCAGGCCTTCGAGACCGAAGGACTGATCGGCGCCGGGGCCGCCCCCGCCGTGCTGACCTATCTGTTCCACCGTATCGAAGGCCGCCTCGACGGTCGCCCCACCCTGCTGATCATCGACGAAGGCTGGCTGGTCCTCGACGATCCGGCCTTCGCCGCGCAACTACGCGAGTGGCTGAAGACGCTGCGCAAGAAGAACGCTTCCGTTTTCTTCGCCACCCAAAGCCTGTCGGACATCGCCGACAGCGCCATCGCCCCCGCCATCGTCGAAAGCTGCCCGACCCGCATCTTCCTGCCCAATGAGCGGGCCATCGAACCGCAGATCACCGCCATTTACCGCCGCTTCGGCCTCAACGACCGTCAGATCGAGATCATCGCCCGCGCCACCCCCAAGCGTGACTACTACTGCCAGTCCCGCCGTGGCAACCGGCTGTTCGAGCTGGGCCTCGGTCCGGTGGACCTGGCCTTCTGCGCCGCCTCTGGCAAGGCCGACCATGCCGCCATTGCCGAGGTGCTGGACGAGCATGGGCGGGACGACTTTGCCGAAAGCTGGCTGCGCAAGCGCGGTCTTGATTGGGCGGCGGATTTGATTCCCGGTCTTACGAATATGGAGGGAACGCTATGAGCCGTTTCTTTGCGGGCTGCCGCCCGCGCCTGCTCGGGGCCGGATGGCCCCGAACCCCCATGCTATTGACCTTGGTCCTGACGTTGGCGGCGTGGCCCGCCTGGGCCCAATGGGCGGTGTTCGATGCCGCCAACTTTTCCCAGAACGTCCTGACCGCCGCGCGGGAACTGGAGCAGATCGACAACGAAATCCAGAGCCTGACCAATGAAGCGCAGATGCTGGTCAATCAGGCCAAGAACCTCGAAAGCCTGCCGCTGTCGACGCTTTCCCAGCTTCAGTCCTCGACCCAGCAGACCCAGACCCTGCTGGCCCAGGCGCAGGGCATCGCCTTCAATGTCCAACAGATCGAGACGGCCTACGCCAGCACCTATGGGTCCGCCTCGACCACGGCGTCGGACGCCGCGTTGGTGGCGACCGCGCAGACCCGTTGGCAGACCTCGGTTGGGTCCTTCGAGGACAGTCTCAAGATCCAGGCCGGCGTGGTCGGCAATATCCCCGCCAACAGCAGCGCGATGTCGGCGCTAGTCTCGGCCAGCCAGTCGGCGAGCGGAGCATTGCAGGCGGCTCAGGCTGGCAACCAGTTGCTCGCCCTGCAATCCCAGCAACTGTCCGACCTGACGGCCTTGGTCGCCGCCAAGAGCCGGGCCGACGCCCTGGAGCAGGCGCGCAATGCCGCCACCGAATCCCAAGGGCAGGAACAATACCGCCGCTTCTCCATCCGCAAGGGCTACGTCCCGCATGACGTCAGCATGTTCGGAGAGTAATCCGCCATGGACAACGTCGGCGTCATCGACACCTTCCTCAACACCTTCACTACCTATATCGATTCGGGGTTCGGACTGCTGAAGGGCGAGATCGCCACTCTGTCTTCGACCCTGATCGTCCTCGACATCACGTTGGCCGGGCTGTTCTGGGCCTGGGGCGCCGACGAGGACGTGCTGCAGCGGCTGGTCAAGAAGACCCTGTCGGTCGGCTTCTTCGCCTTCATCATCGGCAACTTCAATTCGCTGGCCGCCATCGTCTTCAACAGCTTCTCTGGCCTCGGCCTGCTGGCCGGCGGCTCATCGATCTCAGCGGCCGAATTCCTCCGTCCCGGGCGGTTGGCTCAGGTCGGCTTAGACGCTGGTCAGCCGCTGCTCGACGCCGCCAGCAAGATGATGGGCTTCAGCAGTTTCTTCGCCAACTTCGTCCAGATCGCCGTGCTGATGACCTCCTGGCTGCTGGTGCTGGTGGCC
>DATGZW010000061.1:0-7629 GCA_035297005.1 Patescibacteria group bacterium | reverse complement strand
TGACTTTGGACAGCGCCAGATCGGCGGCGGCGGCCTGTTGCTGGGCCTGTGCGACCTCCAGATTGGCCTGCGCCGAGGCCAGTTGCGCCGCCGCGTCGCGCGGGTCGATCTCGACCAGCAGCGCGCCGGCCTCGACCCATTGATTGTCGGTGAAATGCAGGACGGCGACGGTGCCGGAGACGCGCGGGGCGATTTGCACCACGTCGGCGTCGATGAAGGCGTCGTCGGTGGTTTCGCTGTTGCGGGTGGTCAGCCACAGCGCGCCGCCCGCCACCAAAGCCACGGTCAGCACCGCGCCGAAAATTTTGAAACGCTGCCGGCGGGTGTTCCGGGCTTGCTCGCCGGCATTGGCTTCGGGGCCGTTTGTCGCCGTGTCCGCCATGTCGCCCTCGTTCCTGATGGGATCGCGCCGTGTGCATCATTAGAGTATCCCGCCCGGCCATAAGTTCAAGCACCCTGCGGAGGCGGACCGATGGGACGGGCGTTTTCACCTTCTTTGCCGCGCATTATGGTATGAACCAACACTTGGCTTGAACGCGCGGGGAGGCATCGGGGTGAAAACATGGCGTGAGGCGCCGGCGGGGCATCGGCCCGGCGAAGGCGGCGTCGGCGGTCCGATCCTGGTGCCTTTCGTGCTGGTGCTGGTGTTCGTGGTGGCGGTATTCGTGGTCGGGGCTGTTTGGTTGCAGGATCGCAGCGAGCGCGAAGCCGCCGATCAAGGCGCCGATGCGGTGCAAAACCTGCTGCACCTGCAGTTGGACCGGGATGCCGGGCTGATGCACGCTACCGTCGATGCCATGACCAATGACGCGGTTCTGCGCGACGCCATGCGTCATGGCGACCGCGAGGCGCTGCTGCGCCGGGTGCAGCCGCTGTTCGCTGAATTGCGCGACAAACATCGGATCACCCATCTGTCGTTCATCCGCGCCAACCGGGCGATGCTGGTGCGGGTGCATGAACCCGACCGCGAGGACGATGGTATCGATCGCGGAACCATGTTGGACGAAGCGACGCGCGGCGCGCCGTCCTATGGCTTGGATCTGGGCGACCAGGGCCGGCTGACGCTACGCTCGGTGATGGCGTGGCGCGACCACGATACGCTGATCGGCTTCGTCGAATTGGGCGAGGATATCGCGCCGATGGCCAACGATATTCACGGGGTTCTTGGCGTCGATTTGCTGGTGACGGTGCAGAAGGAGTACCTTCAGCGCGACAAGTGGGAAGACGCGGGCCGCCAGGAAAACCGGCAAGGCAACTGGGATCAATTGCCATTTTCGGTGGCGACGGCGCAGACCGTCAAGGCGCTGCCGCCGGCTTTGATCCCGGCGGTGCTGCAAGGCCCCTATCCCCGCAAGGCCGAGATCACCACCGAGGCCGGGCATAAGGTGTTGATGGTCAGCGTGCTGCCGTTGATCGACGTGGCCCAGCGCGTCATCGGTAATGTCGTGATCCTGCGCGACATCACCGCCGCTCAGCAGGTGTTCTATCGTGCCATGGTGCTGGTGGTCGCCTTGTCGGCGCTGGCCGGCGTCGTGGTCTTCATCCTGTTTCTGGCGGTGCTGGACGGGGTGGCGCGCAATGAGCGCAAGGCGCGGCGGATCGAGCGTCAGTATCTGCATCTGTCCGACGCGCATGGGCGAATCGTCGAGGCCGAACTGGCCAAGGCTTTCGACCAGATCGCCCACCGTTTGGCCGAGCCCATGGCGGAAATGCGCGACTTGGCCGGGCAAGCCGAACAATCGGTCGGGAGTCCAGGGCAACTGCCGCCGCTGCTGTCGCGGCTTGACGCGGTCGTTCGCACGACCTGCGGGCTGGTCCGCCGGATACGCGATTTCGCCAGCATTCCGCCCGTCCAGGTCCATCCGGTGACGCTTCAGACGCTGGTGCTGGAAACCGTTTCGCAGTTCCAACAAACCGTGCCCGGCGCGGCGGTGGAGTTTGATCTTCCCGAAGAGCCGGTGATGATCGAGGCGGATGCGGCCCTGTTGCGGCAGGCGTTGCTGGCCTTATTGACCAATGCGGCCCAGGCGGCTTCCGCCGACCTGCCGATCGGTGTCGCCCTGCGCAGCGATCCGACGTTGGATCAAGATGGCTGGAGCCTGTCGGTGTCGGATCGCGGCCCCGGCCTTGCCGACGACGTGGCGGAGCGGCTGTTCGTGCCGTTCTTCTCGACCCGCGCCGATGGCTCCGGGTTGGGTTTGGCCACGGCGCGGCGGATTGCCGCCTTGCACGGCGGACATATCAGCGTCGCCCACCATACCGACGGCGGGGCCGAGTTGGCGATTTGGCTGCCGTCGCAGCCGGTCGTCATGGACCAGGGCGAGGCGGTCTCACCCTAAGCGGTCATAGCGCGTCGGCGCTGTCGGTGACGGGGCTGGATGGGCAATACTCGATCCAGGTCAGCAAATTCCGCGACCCCAGCACGGCGGCCAGGATCAAGCCGGTGATCAACGCCGGATTCAGACGGTCAGACGCGGCAGATCCTGCGGCATGCGGTTTTTGCTGTCTTTCAAATGTGAATAATTTGATGACCGGAGCGGTCGGGCGTATAAAGCCGGCCCCGGCGCAACGCGTAATGGCCCCGTTTCCGGCGGGCATCATTGCCGTCGGCAGCCGGTCAATCACAGAAACAGCAATTGCGCTTCTCTTGGTGGTGAGGGTACCCTTTCGCGGATGGAACGTTCTTCCGAAGCGACGATCGAGAAGACCGGGCTCGGCTCCTCTGTGGGGCACTCGTTGCGCTGGTCCTATGGCACGGTGGCTGCCAATTTCGTCCTGCAATTCATTATCGCCGCGTCGCTGGCGCGGCTGCTCGATCCGGCTGCCTATGGCATGATCGCCATCGCCAACACGGTGGTGCGCTGCCTGCAGAACGTCACCGATCTTGGTATCAGTTCAACGGTCATCCAGAAAGCCGAGTTCCGCCGCAACGATGATGCGGCATTGCTGTTCGTGTTGGCTTGCGGCGCCAACCTTCTGCTGATGGCGGTGGTGTGGGCCGCCGCGCCGTGGCTGCTGTCGATGGTGCCCAATGCCTCGACCAGCCCCGCCACGATGATGGTGCTGCGGGTGATGTCGCTGGGGGCGCTGTTCACCGGGATGGCTCAGGTGGCGTCGGGGTTGATGGGGCGCGATCTCGATTTCCGCCGGCTGGGGCTGTACGGCATGGCCGGTTTGCTGGTTGGCCAGTGCGGCGTCGCCATTCCGCTGGCGGCGCTGGGCCTTGGCGTGTGGAGCCTGGTCGCCGGGTCGCTGGTTCAGGTCGCCACCGTGTCGCTGCTGACGCTGCTGCGGGTGCGCCATCCGCTGTGGCCGCGCCGTCTGCATCAAGGGGTGGGGGCGCTGCTCGGCTTGGGCTCGCGCTATTTCGCCGTCCGCCTGCTCGACGCTATCTCGCTGTATATTCCGCCCTTCGCCGTGGCGACGCTGGCCGGACTGACCGCCGCCGGACTGTATGACCGCGCTTTCATTCTGGCCTGCATGCCGATCAACGTATTGATCCACGGCCTGTCACGCGTGCTGTTCGCCACCTTCAGCCGCTTGCAGCATCAACCTACCCGCCTGCCCGGAGCCTATCTGTCGGTGCTGATGCTGGGCGTGTGCCTGCTGGCGCCGCTGTCCGCGGGCATGGCGGTGGCGGCGCCCGAGCTGATTCAGACGATGTTGGGCGGCACTTGGACCGCCGCCGCCGGTCCGTTCGCCTGGCTGTCGCTATGGGCCTTATTGCGTTCGTTCATCCACTATCCCGCCGCCATCTGCGAAGCCTGCGGCCGGCTGCGCCAGCGGATCGGCCAGGAGTTGGTCTATCTTGCGGCGATGATCGCCGGCTTGGTCCTTGTGCGGCCGTCGGACGCCGTTGGCGTGTTGCAGGTGGTGACGGCGGTCGAGCTGCTTAACGTGGTGGCCCTGCATGTGATCGTCGGACAGTTTCTTCAGGTGAGGTTTTACGCCGTGGTCGAGTGCTTCGCCGTGGCGGTGCCGCCGACCGTCGTGGTGGGGGGCGGTATCGCCTTGATGCTGCGGGCGCTCGGCCCACATGTGCCGATGCCGCTGGCCTTGCTGGCGGCGATGGCGACGGGAGGCATTCTGCTGGGGCTGTCACTGGCGCTACATCCCTCGCGGCACCTGCGGCACGAGGTCGGCACGAGGGTGATGGGCGATATGCTGGGCGTCTCGGTGGAGACTCCGGGTTGGTTGGGGCGGTTGCGCCGCTTCCTTGGGTAGCCGTCGTCGCGGCTAGGCCGGCACGCGGGCCGGCATGCTGACGCGGTCGGCGGGAAAATGCGCGGTGACGGTGGTGCCGCTGCCCAACTGGCTGGACAGCGACAGATTGCCGCCATGCAGCAGCATGAAGCGGCGGCTGAGCGGCAGGCCCAAGCCGGTGCCGCCATGGTCGCGGGCCACGGTGAGGTCAGCCTGTTGGAACTCGTCCATCACCTTGTCGAGCGCGTCGGGGGCGATGCCGCAGCCGGTGTCGGCGACCGAGACGATATAGCTGCCATCAATGCTGGAGGCGCAATGCACGGTGATCACCCCGCCCGGCGGCGTGAACTTTAAGGCATTGGACAGCAAATTGAGGAGCACTTGGCGAATCACCCGCGCGTCGCCACGGAGATGCGGCAACCCGCGCGACGGCGGCGCGATCAAGGTCAGGTGATTCAGATGGGCGGTTTCCGATACCATCTCCAGGCAGGCGGCCAACAATTCAGCCAGATCGACCTCTTCCTCCAATAGCTGGAAGCGTCCTGCCTCGACCTTCGACAGATCGAGCACGTCGTTGATCAGGCCCAGCAGATGGGTGCCGGCGTCGAAGATATCGGTGGCGTAGTCGATGTATTTCTCCACGCCGATGGGGCCGAGCATTTCCTCTTTAATCATTTCGGAAAAGCCGAGGATGGCGTTGAGCGGGGTGCGCAATTCGTGGCTCATGCTGGCCAGGAAGCGGCTTTTGCGGCGGTTGGCGTCTTCGGCTATGCGCTTGGCCTCGACCAGTTCGCGTTCCAGGCGTTTGCGTTCGATGGCGTAGCGTAAGGACCGATAGACCAGCAGCCCGTCGCCTTGGCCCTTGACCAGATAATCCTGGGCGCCGCAATGCACGGCGTCGATGGCGAACTCGGGATCGTCGAAGCCGGTACAGACCACCACGGCGGTGTGCGGCGAGGCCTCTTGCAGGCGGGTCAGCGTTGCAACGCCGGTCGAATCCGGCAGCGACAGATCCAGCAGCACCACATCGAAGTGTGTTCCGCCGCGCAATTGGGCGATGGCGGCGGCCAGACAATCGACATGCACCAACTCGATCGGGCCGATTCCCTCCGCCCCCAGCAGGAACAGACGCATCAGGCGCACGTCGCCGGGATTGTCCTCGACGAACAGCACGCGGATGGTCTTTTGAGTAGAGAAGGACATGCGCTCAGCTCATCTGAAAGTCGGTCTAAACTGGCCCTATCGATGATCTTTGACAACCGGAATACCGGCGGGAGCGAGCGAATCCACGGTGGCGAAACTTAAGCGGTCATAAGCGTTCTTGCGTTTACAGCGATTCCCGCCGGACGAGCCGTGGCCCGTCCGGCGGTGCGGCTTACTTGACCGGGGTTTCCGGATAGGCCAGCTCGTGGCGGGCGCGCCAATCGGAGGCGACATAGTTGATGATGATCGACTTGCGGATCCCCACGATCTTGCGCGGCGCGACGCCGTGCCAGGTGTCGGTGCCGGGGATGAAGATCAGGCCGCCGTTGAACGGGCTCGGCGCTTGATGGACATGGTTGAAATCGCCGTCATAGACGTCGGTGCCCCATTCCTCGCTGCCCGGACCGGTCGACAGATAGATCAGCATGGTGAACTGCTTGACGCCGATGTCGGTATGCGGCTCCAGCCAGAAACCATCGGTGTCCTGGCAGTATTCCAGGCGCAGATTGGTGTTGGTCAGGTCGACCTTGCATTCCTTTTCGATGGCGGCCACGGTCTCCGGCGCCTGGAAGGCTTCGGCCAGGGCGCGGGCGCTGGGGAAGCGGGCCTGAGCGTCGGCGTTGAAATAGAAGCGGGTGTTGTTGTTGGTCTCGCGCCGACCGTTGAACAGCAGCCCATCCGGCGCCGGGACCGGCAAATCCTGCAATTCGGCGGCGGCGGCGGCTGGTAGGATGTCGGTCATCAGCCAATGGCGATAGGGCTCGGTCAGGCGGGTGCTGCGGTCGAGCGCCCCCAGGAAACTGGTTTGATCGTCTCGTGCAAGTGAGACGGGTGACGGCGACGCGGTCATTTTTCAGCCCCGAAGTAATGATAATAGGCGCGCGCCACTATAATGAATTGCCGCTGGCGGTGAAACCGCATGTTGCGGGACGGAGCCATTCATTCCGTCGATTCTCTGCCGATATGACGCGAATCGGATGCAAATCGGGCCGAGGCCGCCGTCTCGCTTGACGAATGGCATTATCCGCACAAAATAACACCTTGGCGGTGCCGCATGGACCGCCGGTTAAGGGCGCCTGATCGAATGGGCCCAAGGCCGTGCTCGCTCTGGAAGAGGAGGACGTATCGCTATGACCCGAGTTTCTTTGTTCAACAGCCCGCTGCTGCTTGGTTTCGACCATTTCGAGCGGGTTCTCGATCGCATTTCCAAAACTTCCGCCGAGGGCTATCCGCCCTATAATATCGAACAGATCGGCGAGGCGGGGCTGCGTATCACCCTGGCCGTGGCGGGGTTTTCGATGGACACCCTGGAGGTCGCCATCGAGGACAACCAACTGATCATTCGCGGCCGCCAGGGCGACGACGACGCCAGTCGGGTGTTTTTGCATCGCGGTATCGCCGCCCGGCAGTTTCAGCGCGGCTTCGTGCTGGCCGAGGGAATCGAAGTCAAGGGCGCCACTTTGGACAACGGCCTGCTGCATATCGATTTGCAGCGCCCGCCCGCCGAGACGCGATTGCGGACAATCAAGATAGAGACGGCGTCCGGGCAGACCGGTGCCGAGATGATCGACGTGGCCGCCGGAAATCGGTGAGGAACGCTCGCCCGAGAGAGGAGGCGGAATTATGAATATGAACGAAGAGACCCCGAGCCGATTGATCAACCCTTCACGCGGTATGACGGCGCAGGATTTCGCCCTGTGGGGCGTGCAGGACGTTGCCTATATCAAGCGCGTGATGTCGGAAGATGAGGTGTCGTGGTCGATCCACAGCGCCGACGGCAACAATATCGGCTTGGCGCACGAACGCGAATTGGCGTTCGCTGCGGTACGCCAGCACGATCTTGAGCCGTTGAGCGTTCATTGACGCCGACGCGACGGCCCCCCATCAGGCGGGGCCGTCGTCGTCGTGGGTCGGGGGCCGCCTGGGTCAGGCGGCGCGGCTGGCCGGTGATTCGGTCAGCAGGGCATACAGCCCCTCGGCGGTGTCGGTGCCGCGCAGCTTCTCGCAGATGCTTTTGTCGCGCAGTAGGCGCGACACGCGGGCCAGAGCCTTCAGATGATCGGCACCCGCCGATTCTGGGGCCAGCAGCAGAAAAATCAAATCGACCGGCTGTTCGTCGATGCTGTCGAAGCCGATGGGCTTTTCCAGGCGGGCGAACAGGCCGTACAGACGGGGCAGGCTGGGCAGCTTGCCATGTGGAATGGCGATGCCGTTGCCCACGCC
>DATGZW010000060.1:0-7927 GCA_035297005.1 Patescibacteria group bacterium | reverse complement strand
CGAGCTGATTTGGCGCACCCCGTTCGGCCTCGTCGCCGCGCCCTATCAGAACGCCGAGTCCTTTGCCGACAGCGACTTGCTGTTTTCCACCAGCGACGATACGGTCGCCGAGAAGATTCTACGGCGGCGCAAGACCACTCTACTTCTGCTGTGCCCCGCCGCCGGAGAAGCGCGCGAGTTCATGGCCACCAACCCCGACCGCTTTCACAACCGGTTGATGCGCGGCGAAACCCCGCCCTGGCTGGACGTGGTCCCCCTGCCGCCGGAGTTGACCGGGAAATATGAGCTGTTCCGGCTGAAATCCTAGGGCGCGTCATCAGTTGCCATATCCGATCCATGCCACGAACGCGTATCAACCAGGGGACATCGTGCCCGGCCTTGTGCCGGGTACCCACGCCGACGAGTACCTCCGGCCGAGTCAGGAGACCGCCGGCCGTTGTCTCGCCGAACCGCGTGGATGCCCGCGACAAGCGCGAGCATGATAATTTTTGGTTGTCGTGACGCGGAGCGGACTACTCTGTGCCGGCGACTGACAATGCGCCCTAGCCGCTCAATGCTCGGTCACGCCGCCGGAAGCGCGGGCCAGGGCTTGCAGTTTGGACCAGTCGCGCACGATCAGGCTCATGCTGCGGCGTTCGACCACGCCCATGCGGGCCAACTCGCCGATGGTCTGGGCCACCGCCTCACGCGTGGCGCCGGTCCAACTGGCCAGTTCCTTGTGGTTGGGCAAATCGGGGATGTAATAGCCATCCATGCGGCGCGGATCGGGACGGGCCAGGCGCACCAGTTCGACCATCACCCGCTGGCCTTCGGTCAGGGTGGAGAGATCGGTGACGCGGTTGTCCAAGGCGCGGATGATGCGAGCGAAGCGTTCCAGCACGCGCACCGCCACCAGCGGATGGCGCATCATGACGCCCATGAATTCGGGGCCGTCGATGGACGCCAGGACCGAATCCTCGATGGCCACCACGCGGGCCGAGCGTTCCCTGCCGTCGATGGCCGCCAGTTCGCCGAAATAATTGCCGGCCACCACATTGGCCAGCGCCACCTCGCGGTCGGGGCGGATATAGCTGAGGATGCGCACGCTGCCGGCGACGACGAAATAGACCTCTAAAGTGTCGCTTTCCTTGTCGAACACCTGTTCGTCGGGGCGGAATTGATGCCACGTCACCTTGGCTTCGATTTCGGCGATCGCCTCGGACGGAAGTCCGGCGAACAGGTCGATATTCCCCAAACCCGACAAGGCCACCCCCACCATATGGTCGTACCGCCTTGCATTATGGTCCTTGGCGACAAGGATTCAACGCCCGTCTGAGGCGCCGCATGCCGAACGGGCTTCAAATCCGCGCCGACATTTGCCATAACCCCCGCTTGGCCGTTCCGCCAGCCCAAAGGAAGCCCCGATGATTCCACGCTATAGCCGCCCCGAGATGGTCAAAATCTGGGAGCCGGAAAACAAGTTCCGCATCTGGTTCGAGATCGAGGCGCATGCCTGCGATGCCCAAGCCAAGCTGGGAGTGATCCCGGAAGCCGCCGCCCGCGCGGTGTGGGAACGCGGCGACAAGCCTTATACCGCCGAGCGGGTCGCCCGCATCGACGATATCGAGCGCGTCACCAAGCATGACGTCATCGCCTTCACCACCGAACTGGCCGAGCATGTGGGCGCTGAATCGCGCTTCATCCACCAGGGCATGACCTCGTCCGACGTGCTGGACACCTGCCTGTCGGTGCAGTTGACCCAGGCCGCCGACCTGCTGCTGGCCGATATCGACGCCCTGCTGGCCGCCCTGGAGCGCCGCGCCTTCGAGACCAAGATGGTCGCCTGCATGGGCCGCAGCCACGGCATCCATGCCGAGCCGGTGACCATCGGCCTGAAGTTCGCCGGCTTTCACGTCGAGTTCCAACGCAACCGCGAGCGTCTGCTGGCGGCGCGCAAGGACATCGCCACCTGCGCCATTTCGGGCGCCGTCGGCACCTTCGCCAATATCGACCCCTTCGTCGAAAACTATGTCGCCGAGAAGCTGGGACTGGCCCCCGAGCCGCTGTCGACTCAGGTCATCCCGCGCGACCGCCACGCCATGTATTTCGCCACGCTGGGCGTCATCGCCAGCTCGGTCGAGCGCGCCGCCACGGAAATCCGCCATCTGCAACGCACCGAAGTGCGCGAGGTCGAGGAATTCTTCTCGCCCGGCCAGAAGGGCAGCTCGGCGATGCCGCATAAGCGCAACCCGGTGCTGACGGAAAACCTGACCGGCCTCGCCCGTCTGGTGCGCGGCATGGTGGTTCCGGCGTTGGAAAACGTCGCCTTGTGGCACGAGCGCGACATCAGCCATTCCTCGGTCGAGCGCATGATCGGCCCCGACGCCACGGTGACCCTGGACTTCGCCCTGGCGCGTTTGACCAATGTCATCGCCAATCTGGTGATCTATCCCGACGCCATCGAACGCAACCTCAACCAGTTGGGCGGGCTGATCTTCAGCCAGCGCGTCCTGCTGGCGCTGACCCAGGCCGGCATGAGCCGCGAGGACGCCTACAAGGCGGTCCAACGCAACGCCATGCAGGTGTGGAGCGGCGACGGACGCTTCCTCGATCTGCTCAAGGGCGACGCCGAAGTCGTGTCGCATCTGGGCGGGCCGGCCATCGACGATCTGTTCGATCTGGGCTACCACACCAAGAACATCGACGTCATCTTCACCCGCGTCTTCGGCCGCGCCTGAAACTTTCGTCGATAACGCAAAAAGGCCGGCGAGGGAAAAATCCCCCGCCGGCCTTTTCCGCAACCGGATCGTTCCCCCGCGTTTATTCGGGGGAGATGTCCTGCGTGCCGTCGGCGACTTCGCCCATCATCTGCGCGCGGGCAACCGCCAACAGGCGATCCATCTCGCGGTGCAGCTTCTCCGGCGAGATGGCGACGTTCTTCGCCTCCAGATCGTCGCTCAATTTCTTGACCATGGCGGCATGGCCAGGATCGGCAAAATCGGATTCCAGCACCGCGCGGGCATAAGCCTCGGCGTCCGGACCGGTCAGGCCCAGCTTGTCCGCGACCCACAGGCCCAGAAGCTTATCGCGCCGGGCATTGACCTTGAAGGCGAGCTCTTCATCGACGTGGTATTTGGCCTCGAAAGCCTTCTCGCGGTCATCGAAAACGTTCATGGGCGGCGTATCCCCTTTAAACCAATAACTGATATCTCTATAGGTTAAGGCCAATACCCGGTTCCTGGCCGCAGACGTTATAACCGCAGGAATCGCCAAGGTGTATCGGAAATTTGCAAATGTGTACGGTCGTCATACTCCGTCGCCCCGAACATCCCTGGCCTATCCTCATTGCCGCCAACCGCGATGAGATGGCCGGGCGCCCCTGGCAGCCGCCCGGACGCCACTGGATCGACCGCCCCAACGTCACCGCCGGACTTGACGAATTGGCTGGCGGATCGTGGATGGGCGTCAACGATCAAGGCGTTTGTGCCGCCATTCTCAACCGCATGGGCACCCTGGGACCGCTGACCGGCAAGCGCTCGCGCGGCGAGTTGGTCCTGGAAGCCCTGGAGCACGCCGACGCCGTCGATGCCGCGGATTCGCTGATTCATCTCGACGCCCGTTCGTACCGTCCCTTCAATATGGTGATTGCCGACAACCGCGACGCCTTCTGGCTGCGCGCAGACGGAGACTCCGTTCGCGCCATCCCTTTGGCCGATGGGATATCGATGCTGACCGCCTTCGAGGTCAACGACGACTCGGACCCGCGCATTGCCAATTTCCGTCCGCGCTTCGAAGCGGCGGCGGTGCCCGACCCCGATGCCGGCGACTGGCACGCCTGGCAGGCGCTGCTGGCCACCCAGGCGCCGCCCGGAGCGTCCGGAACGTCCAACCGCGAAGCGGGATTGAGCTTCCAGCTAGACAACGGCTTCGGCACGCGCAGCTCGGCGCTGATCGCCCTGCCCTCGGTCGACCGCCCGGAAACCGATCCGGTCTGGCTGTTCGCCCCCGGCCCGCCGAACGAGGCACGCTTCCGACCGGTGATATTGTGAGAACGCCCTTTGTTCGCGCATCCCTCGCATACCACGTCGTCGGGACGGGCGATTGTTGTGCTGCGAGTCTGTCCCTGCTATATGGAACCTTAGGAACAAGAGGGACCGGCCGGACCACGCGCCGGTCCTTCCGTGCTTAGGGACAGTCGAGGCACAGAGGCCTCCCCCCGTTCCCTGGCGCGCACCCTTTTGCCGGAATACAGCCATGGCCAGACGCAAGCAGATTTATGAGGGTAAGGCGAAGGTGCTTTTCGAGGGCCCCGAGCCGGGAACCCTGGTGCAGTACTTCAAGGACGATGCCACCGCCTTCAACAACAAGAAAAAGGGCACCATCACCGGCAAGGGTGTGCTGAACAACCGCATCTCGGAATATCTGATGATTCGCCTGGGCGAGATCGGTATTCCGACGCATTTCGTTCGCCGCCTGAACATGCGCGAGCAGTTGGTGAAGGAAGTGGAGATCATTCCGTTGGAAGTGGTCATCCGCAACGTCGCCGCCGGCTCGCTGAGCCAGCGCTTCGGTATCCCCGAGGGCACCGCCCTGCCGCGTTCCATCGTCGAGTACTATTACAAGTCCGACGAACTGGGCGACCCGATGGTGTCGGAAGAGCACATCACCAGCTTCGGTTGGGCCAATGTGCAGGATCTCGACGACCTGATGGCTTTGTCCTTGCGCATCAACGATTTCCTGACCGGCCTGTTCCTGGGCGTCGGCATTCGTTTGGTGGACTTCAAGCTGGAATTCGGCCGTCTCTACAACAACGACGAAATGCAGATCGTCCTGGCTGACGAAATCAGCCCCGATAACTGCCGTCTGTGGGATCTGAAGACCAACGACAAGATGGACAAGGACCGCTTCCGCCGCGATCTCGGCGCCATCGAAGAGGCCTATCAGGAAGTCGCGCGCCGCCTGGGCATTCTGCCCGAAAGCGGCCCCCGCGACCTTCAGGGCACGGACAGCGTGCAGTAATCACCGGGATCAGACCGGCGGGTTCGCCCGCCGGCATCCCGCGACTTTTCTTGACGACCCGTACCGCAGAAGGAACGATCCCGTGAAGGCCAAGGTCCACATCACCCTCAAGACCGGCGTACTTGACCCCCAGGGCAAGGCGGTCCAACACGCTCTCTCCTCGCTCGGCTTCGGCGGCGTCAACGACGTTCGCCAGGGCAAGTACATCGAACTGGACCTGACCGAAACCGACCCGGTGAAGGCCAAGGCCAGCGTCGAACAGATGTGCAAAGGCCTGCTGGCCAATACCGTGATCGAAAACTTCTCGGTGGAGTTGGAGGGCTAAGGCCCGACAACCGACAGCGGACCAAAGCGAAGCAACGGGCGCTCCCATCGGGGGCGCCCGTTGCCGTTTGAGGTGGCGGGATCAGGCTGGCATCGGCGTATTGACGTGGTAGAGCCGCACCTTGCCGCAGACCGCACAGGTGGCGGTGAAGCTGTCGCCACGCTTGGACAGCCGCTCTTTCCCTGAACAGGCGCAGGTCTCGTGAATGGCGGTATTGCCGCCGCAGTCGTGGCATTTCAAATAATAGCTACGCCCAAATTCAACGGTGACCTTGGCGCTGCCGCATTTGCCGCAAGCCGGCGATGACGGCGGAACGGCGACGACCGGAGAGACCGGAGCGACCGGAGCGACCGGCACGCTGGGCTGCGGAAAGGTAAACGGCTTGGGCGGCAATACCGGCGGCGGCAAATGAACAACCGCTGCCGGCGGAGCTTTCACCAGTCCCAAGGGCCGGTGGTGGTCGCAGAGAAAATAGGAAATGCTGTCCAGCGTCTCGTCGCTAAAACGCGGCGCTGTACCAATCAGCTTTTGGCGAAGGCTTCCGTAATCCTGAAGCAACGCCCGCACCTGCTCAACGATCGCTTCGGCCTTGTGCAGACAGTCGGGGCGCGGAGTCGAAGCTGGCTTCATCTCGATGCGCCCCTGGTCGGAAATGGCGACGAAATGGTCCCAAGCCCGCCCGCTGAAGCCCTGCTGCATCAAACCCAGGATCTTGCCGATGACCAGTTCACGATGATCGTGGAGATAGTCCCGCAGAAATTCTTCCTGCCGCTTCACCTGTTCGATGGGGGAAGCCATGCCGTGGCGGTGGCCGTCATACCAGCGGGAAAACTCGCCATGCGGATTGATTTCGATGCTGTCGTGCACGCTCTTGCTCTCGATCAGCACGAAGCCCCAGCGGTGCAGGATCAAATGATCGATCTGCGCCGCGTCGTCGGGCCGCTCCAGGCGCAGGCTGTTGAACACCCGCACCAGGGGATCACGCTCGAAGGCGCGTTTCAGATAAAACGCCAACTGGTTCTCGGCCTGACGGCCAGCCACCTCCCGCTTATCGGTGGACACCAGCGGCTCCGCTTCCTTGACGATCATTTCAGGCGCATATCCAGGATGACGACCGCTAAAAACTAGCATGACATCGCGATATTGCCATCATTAGACTCATTTTATCACATCATGATTATCATGGGATGCAGTCGCCTGACTTGCCCGGCCAGCCCGCGCCTGCCATCATCCAGCCATGCCCCATGTGATCGTCCATACCTTGGCCCACGCCCGCGCCGCCCTTGCCGCCTGCGCTGAAACGGGGTTGCCGACGACGCTGTCATCGCCCCCTGACGCCGCCCGCTCGCTGGGCGTCGGCTATTGCCTGAGCTTGGCCGAGATGGCCGGAGCCGCCGATTTCGTCGTCGATTGCGGTGATGCCCCCGGTCTGGCCCTGGCCGCCTTGCGCGGCGGAGCACGGCGGGTCCGGGTCGTGGCTGCCCCTGCGGTCATGGTCAAATTGGCCGATATCGCAGACCAGCTGGGCGCGCGGATCGAGACCCAACCACCCGCCGACATCCTCGACCTTGCCGCCGCCTACGACCCATTGACGGCGACATGTGAGTTCCTGCGGCAGTGCAGCAAAAAAATGTTTAAATTTAGTCACAATACATAAACGACCTGCTGTACTATGCTGCACATCCAAGTGTGAGACAGAGCATCACGTCAGCTCTGCCACGGACAACACCAGCACCGTTCTATCGTCGTTTGGTACCATTATCGACTCCGGCACCCTCCAGGGACGCTTGAGTATTGCCGCTATACATAAGCGCAGCTTCCTTTCGCGATCACACCGACAGGAGAGAGCCGTCATGATGAATAGCCCGTGCAAGCCTACCCTTCAGTCCGCCGAACGGCGGGGTCTTGCCACTCCATTCCTGCCGCGCCTGCGTAGCGCCGCCACCACCTTCATCGGGCATGGCGAGCCGCGCCTGAACGACCTGCTGGGCGACCCGATCTTCAGCCGCCTGCTGTCCAGCGACGGCGTGGAAATGGACGAGTTGAAGTCGCTGATCGAAACCACGCGCAGCAGGCTGGCGACCCAGTGACACTCGCCATCGGGAACGTATTGCAACCCGGAGCGAGACGGACCATCTGCGGAACAGGCATCCCCTGATAAGGGCCTGATCATGACCGTTGTCGCCCCCATTACCGATCGCGTGCGCCAAATCCTGTCGCAGTATGAAAGCGACTGCCCCGGCACCAAGACCAATCTGGCCCGCATCCTGCTGCACGGGCGTTTGGGCGGCAGCGGGCGGGTGGTGATCCTGCCGGTCGATCAAGGCTTCGAACACGGCCCGGCGCGCAGCTTCGCCGTCAACCCCGCCGGTTACGATCCGCATTACCATTTCCAACTGGCCATCGATGCCGGGCTGTCGGCCTTTGCCGCGCCGCTGGGCATGATCGAGGCCGGAGCCGACCGCTTCGCCGGGCAGATCCCCACCATCCTCAAAGTCAATTCGGCCAATTCCCTGGCGCGCGACAAACAGGGGGCCACCCAGGCCTTGACCGGCGGCGTCGATGACGCTCTGCGGCTAGGCTGCTCGGCCGTCGGCTTCACCC
>DATGZW010000059.1:0-6034 GCA_035297005.1 Patescibacteria group bacterium | reverse complement strand
TGCTGGCCGGCACCGCTCTGGCGCTGTTGTGGCGGCTGCATGGCTCGCCGTTCGGCTATGGCCTGCGGGCGGTGCGCGACTCGCAACGCCGGGCCGAAGCTCTGGGCATCAACGCCGCCCGCCAGCGCTGGTACGGCTTCGCCTGCGGAGCCGGTCTGGCGGGCGCGGCGGGAGGGCTGTTCGCTTTCCTCAAAGGCAGCGTGTTCCCCGATGTCGCCTCCATCTCGACCTCGGTCGATGCCCTGGTGATGATGCTGCTGGGCGGCATGGGCAGCATTGCCGGGCCGTTGGTCGGAGCGACCGCTTACACCTTGATGCGCCTTGGCCTGACCTCGCATACCGACATCTGGCGGATGGTGGTCGGCGCGGTCATCGTGGTGCTGGTGCTGGCTTTTCCCGGCGGGCTGTTGGGAGCGCGGCGGCGATGACTCTTTTGGCGGTATCCGGGCTGACCAAGTCCTTCGGCGCGGTGCGCGCCGTCAATGGCGTCGATTTCACCCTGAAATCGGGCGAGATGACCGCGCTGATCGGCCCCAACGGCGCTGGCAAGAGCAGCTGCTTCAACCTGATCGGCGGCCAGTTGGCTCCCGATTCCGGCAGCATCCGGCTAGATGGGCATGAACTGGTCGGCACCCCGCCGCATCGTTTGTTCCGCATGGGGCTGGGCCGCACCTTCCAGATTGCCGCCACCTTCGGCTCGATGACGGTGCGCGAGAACGTGCAGATGTCGATCCTGTCGGCGGCCTATCGCCTGTTCGCACCGTTCCCTTCGGCCAAGCGCGAGCATGTGCTCGACGCCATGGTGATATTGGAAGAGCTGGGCATCGCAACCCTGGCCGACCGCGTCTGTGGCGAGCTGGCCTATGGCGACGTCAAGCGGGTGGAACTGGCGGTCGCCCTCGCCGACCGTCCGCGCCTGTTGCTGATGGACGAGCCCACCGCCGGCATGACCCCGGAAGACCGCGAATCCCTGATGGCGCTGGTCCATCAACTGGCGCGCAGCCAGGGCATGGGCGTGCTGTTCACCGAACATGACATGGATGTGGTGTTCGCCCATGCCGACCATGTCATGGCGATGAACGGCGGCCAGATTATCGCCCAGGGCTCGCCGTTGAGCGTCCGCCAAGACCCCGCCGTCATCGCCTGCTATCTCGGCGGCAAGAAAGCGGTTCCGCCCGCCGCCCGCCCGTTGTAAGAAGAGGCGCCCCGAATTCCACATGGCCGGCGGTCGATGACACAGGACACTTCCAGCATTTCCCTTCCCCTCCCCGATCTTGCGGTCGTGGTTCCGGTGAAGAACGAAGCCGACAACATCCTGCCGCTGGTCGGCGAGATCTATGCGGCGCTCGACGGACGCACGGCGTTCGAGATCGTCTATGTCGATGACGGCAGCGACGACATCACGCCGACGCGGCTGCGCGAAGCCCAGGTGCAGTTCCCGCGCCTGCGTGTGGTCCGCCACCGCCAAAGCTGCGGCCAAAGCCAAGCCGTCGCCACCGGCGTCAAGGCCGCCCGCGCGCCTTACATCGCCACCCTGGACGGCGACGGCCAGAACGATCCCGCCGACATCCCGGCGCTGCTCGACCGCCTGCTGGCCGAACCCGCCGCCGAGCGCGACCGCCTGCTGGTCGCCGGTCATCGGCAAAAGCGCCAGGACGATTCGATCCGCCTGTGGTCGTCGAAGATCGCCAATAGCATCCGCGCCTCGCTGTTGCAGGACGACACCCCCGACACCGGCTGTGGGCTGAAGCTGTTCACCCGCGAGGCCTTCCTCGACATGCCACGCTTCAACCATATGCACCGCTTCCTGCCGGCCTTGATGATCCGGCGCGGCGGCAAGGTGGTGTCGGTGCGCGTCAACCATCGTCCGCGCGAACGCGGCGTGTCGAAATACGGCGTGTGGAACCGCTTGTGGGTCGGCATCGTCGATATATTCGGCGTCATGTGGCTGCAAGCCCGCGCCAGCGTGCCGGCCATCGAGTCCCAGGACTGAAATGACCGCCGCGCCACATCACGGCACCATGGTGGCGGGCGTCAAGCTCAGCCTGCTGGTCAAGGGGCTGCTGCTGATCGCCAGCTTGGCGGCGCTAGGCTGGGGGCTCAAGGCGTCGGGCTTGGGCGACATGCTGGACAGCCATTGGGTCGATGCCGAAGTCAAGGGCCACGGCCTCAACGGCGAGTTGCTCTATCTGGCCATCGGCACCATCGCCGTTGCCGGCGGTTTTCCACGCCAAGCGGTCTGCTTCCTGGCCGGCTACGCCTTCGGTTTCGCCGAGGGCACCGCTTGGGCCTCGCTGGCCTCGGTGCTTGGCTGCGTCGTTTGCTTTTCCTATGCCCGCCTGCTCGGCCGCGAGCTGGTGCTGCATAAATTCGCCGGCCGCGTCAAAAAGGTCGACGACTTCCTGCACGGCAACCCCATCACCATGACCGTGCTGATCCGCTTTCTGCCAGTCGGCAGCAACCTGCTGACCAACCTGCTGGCTGGCGTGTCCTCGGTGCGGCCGTGGCCGTATTTTGTCGGCTCGCTGATCGGCTATGCCCCGCAGACGATCATCTTCGTGCTGCTGGGCAGCGGCATCCAGGTCGATCCCGCGATGCGCATCAGCCTGAGCGTCGGGCTGTTCGTCCTGTCCGCCGCCATGGGCGCCTATCTGTACAAACGCCTGCGCCATGGCCACAGCCTGGGCGAGGACGAAGACGACGCGGTCGACATCGCCGCCGGCTAATGCAGCACGCCGACCAGGGCGACCATCCGCACCTCGGACGGCGTGACCACGCGGGCGCTGCACACCCGCACCGAATGCAGCCGACCATCCAGCCGCCGCTCCCAAAAACCCAGGAACCTTTGCAGCACGGGGAAGTCGGGCGACTGATCCAGATCCTGCCAGACATAGCTTTGCAACAGCCGGGGATGATCCGGCATGTGATAGAGAATTTCAGCGGTGGTCAGCCGCCAGCCACGCAATTGCTGCTCCAGGGTCATCGCGATCCCCTTTATCTCCGTTGGCGCGGCACTCATCCCGCCTCTTGCATAACGGATCGCAGGCGACGAACTTCAAGATGTTCGTATTTAAAAACAACGACTTGGCAGCAGTCCGCAGAGTCTGCTGCCAAGACTTTGGCGATTCAGCCCTTGACAGAAGCCGGCCCTCCCCCTAGATCGTTAGCACTCGTCAGGCATGAGTGCTAACAAGCGCCGCGCCGGGCACGCATTTTTGCATCTATCTAAGATTATCCAACCGGAGGCTGTGAATGAAGTTCAGACCGCTCCATGACCGCGTTGTGGTCAAGCGTATCGAGCAGGAAGAAAAGACTGCTGGCGGCATCATCATTCCCGACACCGCCAAGGAAAAGCCCATGCAGGGCGAGGTTGTTGCGGTTGGTGCCGGCGCTCGTGGCGAAGACGGCAAGATCGTGGCTCTCGACGTCAAGGCCGGTGACAAGGTGCTGTTCGGCAAGTGGTCCGGCACCGAAGTCAAGATCGACGGCGAAGAGCTGTTGATCATGAAGGAATCCGACATCATGGGCGTTATCGCCTAAGCTAAGGGACTGAAGCAACATGGCTGCTAAGGAAGTTAAATTCGGTTCCGACGCCCGCGCGCGCATGCTGCGCGGCGTCGACATCCTGGCTGACGCGGTGAAGGTGACCTTGGGCCCCAAGGGCCGTAACGTCGTCATCGAGAAGTCCTACGGCGCTCCCCGCATCACCAAGGACGGCGTCACCGTCGCCAAGGAAATCGAACTCTCCGACAAGTTCGAGAACATGGGCGCCCAGATGCTGCGCGAAGTGGCCTCGAAGACCGCCGATCTGGCCGGTGACGGCACCACCACCGCCACCGTTCTGGCTCAGTCGATCGTCCGTGAAGGCGCCAAGGCCGTCGCCGCCGGTATGAACCCGATGGATCTGAAGCGCGGCATCGATCTCGCCGTCGCCGCCGTCGTCGCCGACGTCAAGAAGCGTTCGCGCAAGGTCGCCACCAACGCCGAGATCGCTCAGGTCGGCACCATCTCCGCCAATGGCGAAAGCGACATCGGTGAGATGATCGCCCGCGCCATGGAAAAGGTCGGTAACGAGGGTGTCATCACCGTCGAAGAGGCCAAGGGCCTCGACACCGAGCTGGAAGTCGTCGAAGGCATGCAGTTCGATCGCGGCTATACCTCGCCGTATTTCGTGACCAACGCCGAGAAGATGACCGTCGAGTTGGAAGCCCCGTACATCCTGCTGCACGAGAAGAAGCTGTCGGGCCTGCAGCCCTTGCTGCCGGTTCTGGAGCAGGTTGTGCAGTCGGGTCGTCCGCTGCTGATCATCGCCGAGGACATCGAAGGCGAGGCTCTGGCCACCCTGGTGGTCAACAAGCTGCGTGGCTGCCTCAAGGTCGCCGCCGTCAAGGCGCCCGGCTTCGGCGATCGTCGCAAGGCGATGCTGGAAGACATCGCCATCCTGACCGGTGCCTAGGTGATCTCGGAAGATGTCGGCATCAAGCTGGAGACCGTCACCCTGGAGATGCTGGGCACTGCGAAGCGCCTGACCATCACCAAGGAAGACACCACCATCGTTGATGGTGCCGGCTCCAAGGGTAACATCGAAGCCCGCATCAAGCAGATCAAGGCGCAGGTCGAGGAAACCTCCTCGGACTACGACCGCGAGAAGCTGCAGGAACGTCTGGCCAAGCTGGCCGGCGGCGTCGCCGTGATCAAGGTCGGCGGCGGTTCCGAGGTCGAGGTCAAGGAGCGCAAGGATCGCGTCGACGACGCCCTGCATGCGACCCGCGCCGCGGTCGAAGAAGGCATCGTCCCCGGTGGCGGCACGGCTCTGCTGTATGCCATCCACGCGCTGGACGAGACCGTTCTGCACGCCAACAACGACCAGAAGGTCGGCATCGAGATCGTTCGTCGCGCGCTTCAGGCTCCTCTGCGTCAGATCGCCGAGAACGCCGGCCATGACGGCGCTGTCGTCGCTGGCAAGCTGCTCGAAAGCACCATCGCCAATTGGGGCTTCGACGCCCAGAAGGGCGAGTACACCGACATGATCAAGGCCGGCATCATCGATCCGACCAAGGTCGTGCGTTGCGCCCTGCAGGACGCCGCTTCGGTGGCCGGTCTGCTGATCACCACCGAGGCCATGATCGCCGACAAGCCGGAGAAGAAGGCTGCTCCCGGCGGCGACGGCGGCATGGGTGGTATGGGCGGCATGGGCGGCATGGACTTCTAAAGTCCACTCCACCAGCACGCTTAGGTTAAGGCAGGGCCGCATCGCAAGATGCGGCCCTTGCTTTTTGGCGAATCGTTACCACCTCGCATGATCCATAGGCGGATAAAAATAATTCTTTTTCCCTTTATGAGAGCTGTCGCTTGACGGCCCTAGCCGTACGATATAGGTGGTCTATTACCCTCGCTGACTTCCTTCCAGCGCCGAACGAGGGCAGTATGGCATTAGGTTCGGCGGCTCTCGCGGCCGACCTCTTGGAGAACGGTTGCGCATGAGGTCGATGGTGGAACTGAGGGTCGCGACCATACCCGGTGAGGCAATTCCAGGACGGCATAGCAATGTCGCCACGGATGCCTCCCTGATCACTGTCATCGAGGACGAGGCGATCGTTCTTGTCGGCTATCAGATGCTGTTCGAAAGCTGGGGCTATGACGTCGTCGCCGCCAGTTCGGCCGCCGACGCGCTGGTCAGCCTGCGGGCGGCCGGGCGCACCCCCGACATCATCATCGCCGATTACCGCCTGAAGGATGGACAAACCGGCGTCTCGGCCATCCGCGCCGTACAGGACGAATTCGGCCATGACATCCCCGCCATCCTAGTCACCGGCGACACCGGCACCGACCGCCTGCGCGAAGCCGCCGCCAGCGGCCTGCCGATCCTGCACAAGCCGGTCAACGGCGGCCAGTTGCGCGAGTTGCTGACCCGCTGTTTGAGCTAGCCTCCCCTGCGGCGGTACCGCCGCCGCGCCAGTTTCCGCCCCTCGTCCAGCACCACCACCGACGATGCCACGGCGAAAGCCAGCGCCCAATCGCGGGCCGACAGCGA
>DATGZW010000058.1:0-3666 GCA_035297005.1 Patescibacteria group bacterium | reverse complement strand
TTCGCCGAACAATCGCTGCTGGAACACCAAAGCGCCACGGAAGCTTTGCTCGGCGGTGGCCAACTGTCCCAGCGCCGCGTAGATGCGCCCGATAGTGATCAATGTCTCGGGGCGCCACCAGGGCGGCAGGCCGCTATCCGCGCCGATGATGTCGAGAGCTTCCTTGGCCGCCGCCTCGCCATCCGACAAATCGCCGGTATGCAGCGCCAGAGCGGCCAAGGTATTCAGGCTATGCGCCAACTCGCCACGCGCCGCCGAGCGAGAGGCCGCGCCGTCGCCCAGCTGATCAAGATTGACGCTGTCGGATTCCGCCATGTCGCGCCAAATGCCGCTGGCCTGACGGGCATAGGCCAAGCCTTCGGAGAACCGCCCGGCATTGGCCGCATCAAGCGCCAAATAACTGAAATACCGTGCCTGATCGCCGGGATTGGGCGATTGCTGGATGATCGGATCGGCACGGTGGAATAACGCCGCCGCCTCGTCGAAATGTTCCTGGTTGCTGACCTCCAGCGCCAGTTCCAGCAACAATCCGCCAATGCCGGGAGCCTCGGGGCCTTGCGCTTTTTCCTCGATCAACAGAGCTTGGCGGTAGTCGTCCTCGGCGGCGCGGAAATCTTTGCGGCTGTTTTGCAGCCTAGCATCTTCAACCAATTGGGTGAAGTGGTCCAGCTCACCGCTGCCGAGCATCGACGGCTTGCCGTCGAAGACCGCATCGAGAACGCCCCGGACTGTCTTGACATCGCTGAGCACCGGGGCCGTAGCGTCCTGTTCGGCAAGACGGCCCGCCGCCGCCTCGAACAGGCCCAGATTAACCGGCAACCCGTCCAGATAGGCAAGAAAGCGGCCCTGCGGCATGATCGCGATCACATAGGGCCAATCCCCGTCGATCAGCGTACACGGCTGTACGAACAGCTCGCGCCCCTCCGCCAAATCGAGCCATTTGCCGCTTCGGCAGGCCATGCGCGAGCGTGCCTCGCGTCCCACGGGTGACGCCGTCACCGCCGTCTCGATCACCTTATGGCGCGCCGTCGGCTCGACCGGGAGGGCCAGCGGTAACGCCAACAGGCTTAGGGCGGCGCTGGCATGGCTGGCCTGACCGCATACAATATTGACCGCTGGCGGAGTTCCCGGATCTTGCGGAACATCGCCGCGCGGGACCATCCGGCAGCTTTCACCGGCCAGATTGGTGAAGCTCGGCACTGCCGCTTCTTCGGCGCGCGCCGCTGCCGCCAAGACGGCGATCATGCTGGCCACGGCGACGCCGAAGCCAAGAAGATGCCGCCCGCTTACCATCGGTTGGTGTTCCCCGACGCCGAGAAGTTACCGGCGATCCCCGGCACTCCGATTGGTGCCACCGCTGGCGTCTGAACCTGATCCACCATTCCCGGCACCAGCGGCTGTCTGACCTTGGGCGGAATGGGGCGGGCGTGGTTGACCGGGCGGATGGGCGGTGGCTGGGCGACCACTTTCAGCGCCCGATCCGCCGTATCCGCCGCCGCCGGAGCCGGGCCGCTGGTTTCCGCCGCTGGCGCGCCGCCTAAAGCCGGCGCATTGACCGGACGCGACGATCCGCCGCCGCCATTTCCGCTGCTCGCGCCGCCCCCCGACCCGGTTGCGGCTGGTGCGGAAGCGGCCTCGCCCGAGGAGGAGGTGGAGGCCGTCGAGGCCGGACTGATCTGGGTAAACATTGAGCCGCCGGTATCGGTGTTTTCCACGCTTGTCATGACCGTCGTGGGCGCTGTGGATGCCGCCGACGGCGAGTCACCTGTAATACTGACCGTCGGCGATGAGGCCGAGACGGTGCTGACTGTCAGCATCGGAGCGGCAACCGCCGTCGAACTTGGCGTGGCCGCGCTGTCCGAACTGGGCGTTGAAACGACCGTGGTCGTGGTGGGCGACGCCGTCACCGTGGTCGTGGTGATCGACTGTGTCGCCTGCGCGATGCTCGCCGAGACCACCGCCGACGCCGTGGGGCTGGTGGCGGGCGTGGTGGGCGTCGCTGTGCTGGTTGGCGTGCTGGTCATCACCGCAGGGGGGGGGGCTACGACGGTGACAACCGGCGGCGGAGTGTCGGAGCCCAGCGTGTAGTCGCCGACGGATGTTCCCGAAAGCGATTGCCCGATGAAGGTCGCGCTGCTGCCGCTGATCGGCGCGTTAAGCACGATATCGCTGCCGCTTTGGAAGGTCGTCGGATCGCGGAGCGTGATAGCGCCGCCGACGGTGATGGTGCCGGCGTTGGGTCCGCCGATGGTGATGGTGGAAAAGGTGTTGCCGAAGCTCGTCGAGAAGCTCGCCGCGCCGATCGCCAGCGTCCCCGCGCCGCCGGCGATGCCGATGGTGGTTCCGGCGGTAAAGGGCGTGATCGTCAGCGCTCCGGTCGATTGGATCGTTTCGCCGGGTTGGGCAAATGTGTCCGTCACCAGGGTGATGGGGCCCGATGCCGAGTTCCCGCCGATCGTGTTGCTGCTGAAATTGAATCCGCCTCCACCGCTTCCGATCACGGTGATCGGGGCGCTGCCGGTGGATAGCAACCCGCCTCCAGCCTGCTGGCTGACCGAGTTAGCCCCCCCCGTTTCCGTGCCGATGACGGTGATGGCTCCATTCTGGGTGCTTATATTCGAGCGGTCGAGGGTGACGGCGTTGCCTCTATTGCCGTTGCCGACGATGCTGACGGTGCCGCTGCCCGTTGTGGTGATTTGGGCAGACACGTTGAGATTAACCCCAGCACCACCATTAGTGCTAGCGCCGTTCAAAGAGACGTTGCCCCCTGCGGCGTTGATTTGCGCCCCACCCAGACCGCTCCATGGATTGCTCGTATTGTAGAACACGATACCGTCATAATGAGCGTCGTCGCCATAGGCGGCGGTCGTCGCCGGATTGGCGCCGCCGCCGAGGACAACGTTGCCGCCATTCGAGTTGATGGTGGCGGCGTCACCCAAGGCGATGGCGCCGTTATGATTGGCTGCGCTGTCGCTGTTCAGGGTGACATTGCCCCCCCGCGTGGTCAGAATCTTGGAATCCGCGACGGTAATATCACTCACCGCCGTGACCAACAGCGCCTGACCGGTGCCGGTCAGCGTAATATTGGCATTGATCGCCACATCGCGGCCAGCCAGCAGGCTCAAGCCGCCAGCCCCGGCGCCGCTGCTGGCGATGGCGCTGTTGACCGTGATGTCGCCATACCCGCCGCTGCCGATGGTCGAATCGATGGTCACATGGTTGCCGCCGCTGAGAGCGTAGTCGATGGAGTTGGCGCTAACATTGCCTGCCGTGCTGTAGGTTCCGCCAGCGCCTGGAATGCTGGCGCCATCGCCGGTTATGGTGATATCCGACGGATCCAGCAGCCACTGGCCGCCCGAACCGGCATTGATCGCGCCACCCACGGCCAGCTGATAGCCCGAGGTCTCGATGTTCCCACCGGCTCCGCCGCCTGCCCCCGTGGTGGTAATGCTGCCGTCCACCGTCGTCAAGCTGGCGGCGTTGGTGACATCGCTGCGCACCACGACCTTGCCGCCATTGCCGTTCTGCGTGGCGCTGGCGTCGATCACCGCGCCTTGCGCCATTGACACCATGGTCGCCTGATAGGTGCCTGCCGCCCCCTGCCAATCGCCGCCGACCAGCACCGTGCCGCCGCCAGTGGCGCCCGAAGCGTCGAGTCTGCTGCCG